>NZ_JBLXXR010000008.1:0-80936 GCF_048513535.1 Rothia sp. CCM 9416
TCTTTTCTTCTCGTCGTAGTAGAAAGGTTGATCCCCACTCGCCTTAATAGTCCCATTACGAGCCAACATCCACTCATCAATGGTCTCCTGCAAAGACACCTTAGTGTAGTATTTGGAATCTTCCACTTTTTCTTCTTTCGCGCTACATGCTGAAACTAAAAGACAGAGCGGCAGTAGGACTGCCAGTAGTTTTTTATAGAACACCGTTCCCCCTATTTACTGCGGCCCAGAATAAAGTCTTTATGGGTAAATTCGTAGCGTGTACCGTGCTGCTTATAGACCCAATCGGGGTAGTCGGCGTTAAAGGTAATCTCAGAAGAAGTAATCATCCCAGCATTATCGGTTGTAATAAGAATTCCATTATGGTATGAAGTGCGTAATGGAGAGTTATAGCCCGTCCCATCAGCCGGATTCACCGGGTGCCCCTGCACAGCACCAAATTGACCGTCAGCAGAGGCCTCCGAAGATAGGGTAAAACTATTTTTAAAAGCGCGCGGGTCAAACCTACCGCTAGCGTATTCACCGGTGCGAGCAATGTTATCAGCATCAGCAAGTGTGCTATACATTTGTGGACTGCCCTGGTCATCCTTCCCCAGGTATTTAAAGGACATGGCGTCCGGGTCACCAAAATAGAATTTTGGCCACCCAGCGGCTCCAATATTGTAATAAGCCTCAATGGGTGAATTTACATTTTGTAGCGTAAAACCAGCGGTTGTAGAGCCATAAGAATGGTTCCACAAATAGATTTTACGGTTATCATCCCCGAACGAAAGATTATTGCCCAGCACATTCAAGGCATCAACCGCGTTAGCATTGCGCTCGGAAGCAATCTCGGCATCGTCAGTTGAAAGTACATCCAGCCCTTGGGGGGGGTTACATAGTTCAGGTTGATAACCACAGCATGGGTTGTTTTACTGCCCTCCGTTCCATAGACCTTGCCTTGATCCGTATAGATTCTTTGGCCCATCCCCGCCAAATCTCCATCGTTCGGATCAAGACTGGTCTTGGGGTGGTTAAGCATCCCAGGATTAAAAATAGTCACGACATCAGCCCGATCCAAAACACCGTACGCAATTGTAGTGAGTACATCGTCTGTCTCGACTTTGTCCTTTCGATGTTCTCGACCGAACCCGTCGTAGCGCACCGTCGTACCCATATTGGACAAATCAAGATTAATGAGGCTTCGAGGAGCGCCTTTCTGCTGGTCGTTTATAGTTGTTTGAATGAGCAGCAAGGTATCCTTGGCGTAATCAGATAAGAGCTCTGGGTGCTCTAGTTTCAGGTTCAGTAAAGTCATATTTGCCTGGTGCCGGTCAGAGTACCGTACGCCCTCAAGATTTCCCACGAAACCAGGCATCTGTGCAATCAAAGCAGCACGCTGTTCCTCCGATAAGCCATAAATATGAGAGCCGTCAAGATTCCACCAGTCCCGTGATGCCTGCGCATTACCAACACCATCATTAGACACATGCACAGGCAGGCCCGCTAATTCAGGGTACCGCCGGGCAAAATCAGCAATCTCAGCCGGCGATAGCAAAGCAATACTAGATAGGTACTCCTGCAAAGCTTCAGGGCTTTCAGCAGTTTTCTCCGACAGGAGCTTCAAATCACGAGCAGAAACCGGCGGGTTACCCCGAATCACATCGGGCGAAAGCTCAAACAATGAGCCTCCCGATGCAGTTCCCAAAGCAAAATTAGGCACCCCATGATTGGTATGCGCCAGGGCGAACATATCCCCCACCGGAGTCAGCTTATACTCAGCACCTAAGCCTTCCCCAGCAGTCTGATATTCACGTGCAAGACCACGAACAATCTCACGTTGCGCCTCCAAAACCTGCTGCGCATCCGATAGTTCAGTGGCGAACCCTGCAATACTTTTTTGGGTATCTTCCCTCTCTGACTTATCGTCTATGTGATTCAGGCTTACAGTCAATGCCGCCAATTTTATGGAACATTCCCTAACGCTGTCTTGCGCCGCAGTCGCTAGACGATGCGCTTCCTGAGCACGCCCTTTAATATCAATCAGAGTTTGCTCCCAACGCTGAGCTAACTGCGCCATGCGATCAAATTCTTTGTGAACCTGCCAAATAAAGTATTCTCCAAGAGACAGGGACTCGTTGAGATAGCGAACTTTATAGCCTTGCCCGGCAAGCTCCCCAGTGGCCCTAAAAGAAGAAAGCGCAACATTAAGTGCCTCTGCTTTGTTATCCCACATCGAGCGAATCGCGACCCAGTCAAAAGGACTTCCTGGGGCAGGGTCCCCAGTGTCAAAAAGTGACCAGTCCTGAGGGTAGCTACCAATGGATAGAGCAGACGGAGCAGCTTGTGATTGAGCAAAACTACTGAGTGTTGATCCCATGCCTCTTTAAACTCTTTCTTGATAACTTGCTATCGCTGCCGCCGCGGCTCCACCGCAACTCATAATTTACCTTAGGTTAACAACGCGCAAGGTAACAACTATGACAACATTGGGTTCCGGCAAGGCTCATTACCCTGCATGATGTGGAGTAAAAATGTCCTCGATTCTACAGCTAAAGGCGGCGGCTAGCTGGAAGGCTAGGGGCAGGGAAGGGTCAAAACGGCCCTTTTCGATGCTGATAATGGTCTGCCGGGAAACTCCCAGCCGGTCCGCTAGCTCCTGCTGGGAGTAGCCGCGGTCTGCCCGCAGTTCTTTGAGACGATTCTGCATAGGCTAAACGCCCCTGCGCTTATAGACCAAGTAGTTTGCCAGGAAGATGAGCATTGCTAAGACTGTGGTGGCAGTGAGCACTAGGGAGGCGGGCGCGTCCCAGCCGAAGGTTGAAAAGGCTCCGACACCCAGGCCCATGATGGCAATCATCCAGTAAAAGGTGTTTTCTGCCGCCTTGGCATACCAGTGACTTTCAACGCTGGCTTCTGGGTTACGGACCGCCCCTTTGAGGGTTGAACGGTCTACCAGGAGGGCCCAAATACCTGCTATTGCTACAGGCCATACAGGTAAGGAAACCACAGGAAGAGCCCAGCCCGGCAAGTCCTCCTGCCGGAAGCTCACAATGCCCCAGCCCACTAGCAAGGAAAGAGCCGCACCGCCAACAATACTGATGGTCAGCAGGGTTGCTTGCCCGCCACCATAGCGGGAGCTACCCCAGGTGCTTACTTTCTTTTTTGTTTCCATTTGAGACTCCTCATGTCAAAGGTGCTTTACATTTCTTTGTAAAACAGACTTTACACATCTCAGCATTTTTAAGTCAAGCACACTTTACACACAGGGAATAGAAAAGCCCCTCCCAGTACCCAGCTCTACAAGGCTAGGTATCGGGAGGGGCTTATCCACACGCTAGCTCACTAGCTCTACGGCTTTCGGGTCAACACCCTTAAACGCCAGCCCCGAGCCAGTTGACCCGAAAGCCGTAGAGCTAGAGCAATCTAGGTAGTACCTTGCTAAGGCCTTACTGCAACCCTCACAGCCACAATTACCTTGTACCCTTAGCTGGTGACAAACTCCCCGTAGCCCAGGTCGGTCAGGGCCGCGCGCAGCTTCTCAGCCGCCTCGTCCATAAGTGCGGGGTCAGGGTTACGGTTGGCCTGTTCAAAGGTAAACTCACTCTGGTCAAGAGCTGGCCACACGTGCAGGTGGGTATGAGGTACGTCGAAACCGGCAATCATCATGCCGACCCTAGTCGGGTCAAAGGCCTTTACCAAGCCGCGAGAAACCTTGTGAGCCACAGCGAAGAGGTGGGCGCTCAGTTGCTCGGGTAAGTCAACCCAGTGGTCAATCTCCAGGCGGGGAACCACCAGGGTATGCCCGTACTGGAAAGGCTCAATGGTAAAGAAAGCAAGGCAGTGCTCGTCTTCCCAGATGAGACGGCCGGGAATCTCGCGGTTAATAATCTTAGTAAAAATGGTGCTCATAGCCACTCCCCTAGTTATTCTCTACATCAACGGTGGTACCCGGTGCCAGGTACTCAAACTCTGTACCGTACTTCTTACCAAAGTTGGTTGCGTGCCCCACAATCATGTTCCTTCCCGTCTCTGCCAGCAGGGAGTCATGAATCTGATAAGCCTTCTGCGCCCTCACCGCAATAATAAAGTCGATGACTTCCTGGATTTTGTTCCAAGGGGCGTGAATGGGTACCAGCAGGGTTTTGACCTCGATACCGTCAGGGACCACAAAGGAATCGCCAGGGTGGAAGAGGTTATCATCAATCAGGTAGCCCACGTTATCGATAGTCGGCAGGAGCGGGTGAATAACCGCGTGGTTACCGCCAAAGGTTTTAATGTTAAAACCGGAGAGGGTCAGCTGTCCATCTGCTTCTACGGCCAGAGCCTGAGCCTGGGGTAGCTCTTTGAGGACCGCCTGAACCACAGCGGCAGGGGCGTGCAGGGTAGTCTGCGGGTTCTCTTTTAAGAAAGCCAGTACCCTACCCTCATCGAAGTGGTCGGGGTGTATATGGGTGATCAGAACATGATCAGCGCCATCTAGGGCCTGCTCAACTTCCGAGAAGTTGCCGGGATCCAGCACCAGCACGGCGCCGTCTTTTTCTAAACGAACGCAGGAGTGGGTGTATTTAGTAAGTTTCATACCTCCAACCCTAGTATCTCGGTCTAGCCGATACCAGTACCAGGGAGCACAGCGAGCAAGCGGCGACCTAAGCCCTGCCGGTTCGCTCTATCGTGTACAGTAAGGCAAAGAAAAACAGACCTGGACCCCACGAGGATGCTTTCATGGCGACCCAACCGGCATCGGCTACTACCAAACCTGTAGAAATTAGAAACACCAAACAGCGTCGCGCTGTAACCGCAACCCTTGAAACGCTTGAGGATTTCATCTCGGCGCAGGATCTGCACCAGCTCATGCTCTCACGCGGCGAGAAGGTTTCCCTGGCGACGATTTACCGTCTCTTGCAGTCCATGGTGAACGCCGGTGAGGTCGAAACCCTCAAAACCGAAGAGGGCGAAGCCATTTACCGCCAGTGCGGCCTTGAGCACCACCATCACCATATTCTCTGCCGGTCCTGCGGGGCGGCCCAGGAGTTTGAGATTCCCGAGCTTGAAGAGCTCGTTCACGCTATTGCCGGTCAGCACGGCTACACCCAGGTCAGCCACGTCATTGAGATTACGGGCCTCTGCGCTACCTGCGCAGCTGAGGGCCGGTAAGCGACCCAGCGGCCAGGCCACCAACTGGCTCGGGTCTGGCGTTCGGCGAGATTGGCAAGCGCATCCACAGCCCGGCTTAGCACCCGGTGTGCCAACTGGCTCGGGTCTGGCGTTCAGGGAGATTGGCAAGCGCATCCACAGCCCGGCTTAGCACCCGGTGTGCCAACTGGCTCGGGTCTGGCGTTCGGGGATGTTGGCACACCGGGTGCTAAGCGAACGTAATGGCTTATACGGCTATTTCTCCAGCCCAGGCTCACTGCGCTTGCGGCCCGATGCTGAGTAGCGCTGGCGTACTGCCCGAATACCGCGGCACATGACAAAGATAAGAAAAGACAGCGTGGTGACGTAGGGGCTGATAGGGAGTGAGCCGGCTAGTGCCAGCAGGATTCCGCCTACCATGGCGACCTCAGCAAAGAGTACCGATAGGATGAGCGCCCGCAGGGGTGAAGCTGTAACCTGAAGGGCTGAGGCAGCCGGGGTGATAAGCAGGGCTAGCACCAGGAGCGACCCCACCACCTGAACCGATAGCGCAGTGGCGATACCGAGCACCACCATAAAAGCGACAGAGAGCAAGCGTAGCGGCAGGCCTTTAGCCTGCGCAACCACCGGGTCCAATGAGGCAAACATCAGAGGCCGCCACATGAGCGCTAGAGCCGTAATGATAACTGCCCCACCAACTACCATAGAGGTAAGCTGGGCCGAATCAACCGCCACAATCTGACCGGTCAGCAGAGAGAACTTGTTGGCCGAGCGTCCCGAGTAGAGGGATAAGAAGAGAATACCCAGACCCAGCCCAAAGGGCATGAGCGCCCCAATGATGGAGTCGTTCTCATGCACCTTGGCACCCATCAGGGCAATTATGAGGGCCGAGAAGATCGACCCTATCAGCGAGCCGGTGACCACGTTGTAGCCCAGGAGCAAGAAGAGCGCCGCACCAGCGAAAGACATCTCAGCAATAGCGTGAACGGCAAAGGCATGGCGGCGGAGCATGACGAAGAGTCCAACGACCCCCCCAATAAGGCCCAAAACTGCACCGGCGATAATGGACTGGCTCAGGAGTTCTAGGAGCTCACCGTAGCGGTCAAAGACAAAAACTTTGCTCCAAAAGTCAGCTAGGCTCATCCTTGTTCTCCCCGGGTGGCAGGTAGGTGTAGAAGCGGATCATCTGTTTCTAGGGCGCAGTGGTCCTCGCGGTACTCCCCGCCCACCACCACATAGCGCCCCTTGGTGTGAATAACGGAGACGGGGGTTTGGTAGAGATCAGTGAGCACCTCTGAGCGCATGACCTGGGGTACTGTACCGACAGTAAAGCGTCCACCGGCTAGGTAGAGCACCCGATCCACATGATCGATGATGGGGTTGATTTCGTGGGTTACGAAGACCACGGTAGCCCCATTTTCACGGTTGTAACGGTGGATCAAATCCGAAACCGCATACTGGTGGTTAAGGTCAAGGGAGAGCAGGGCCTCATCTGCCAGGATAATAGCTGGGTCGTTGGCTAGGGCCTGGGCGATGCGTAGGCGTTGCTGTTCCCCGCCGGAGAGTAAACCCACCGGAACATTGGCGTAGTCTTGTGCGCCGACGGCTTCTAGCAGACTATCAACCTTGGCCCGGTAGTCCCGGTTTTTGAAGCGAAAGCCCCAGCGGTGTCCGTCCACCCCTAAACCTACAAAGTCCCGAGCGCGCAGAGGCAATTCGGTCCCCAAGGCTTTTTGTTGGGGGATGTAGCCTAGTGCCGGGTTCCCCAGACCCGCTGCAGCACCCAGGACGGCAATCTTACCTTGGCTAAGCTGGGTCAGGCCCAGAATAACCTTGATAAAGGTTGATTTACCTGAGCCGTTGGGGCCGAGTACCGCAAAGTATTCGCCGCGTTCTACAGAGAGGCTAAGGTCCTTCCAGAGGGTGCGGTGCCCAAAGGACAGCCCACCCCCGGTGATCTCTATAGCGGGGGCGAGCTGGGGGGAAGAATCTGACATAGCTCCTATGCAACTGCCTTTTCGAGGTTGTCGATATTCTGGTTCATCCACTCAATGTAGCCGGTGTTTTCGGGAAGGGTCTCGGTGAACGAGACGCTGGGTACATCTTTGTTTTGGGCGTAACTAAAGATTTCAGCAGTTTGTGCGGTCTGGGTTTGTTCGTTGAAGGCAAGCAGGTCAATCTTCCCGGCGCCGAGAAGATCTTTGGCTTCCTGCAGGGTCAGCGGGGCGATGTCGCTTTCACTGTCTACCGCCGCTGTTAGGTCTGCCGGGGTGGCATCCGTGAAACCTGCGTCTTGGAGTAAGTAGCCGGAGACGGGCTCAGTGGCAAGATAGGTGCGTTTCTTGCTGTCTACGGCTTTGAGGCGGGTGATGAGCTCATCCAGGCGGGTCGAGAAGTCACGCGCGGCGCTGCGGTAGGTATCGGCCTGGTCGGGATCGAGTTCCGCCAGGTCAGCTGCCACCTGGTCGGCAACCTTTTTCATGGTGTCCAGGTCATACCAGACATGCTCGTTGTAGGCGTGGTGGTCGTGGCCCTCATGATCGTGGCCCTCATGATCGTGACCCTCATGGTCATGATCCGTATCTGCCTCCCCGTGGTGCTCTTCTTGCATATGAGCCAGGTCATCTGCGCTAAAGAGCCCAGAAACTTCAACGGCATTGACGATCTTCTGGCCGGGGTTATCGTTTCCAGCCAGATCGGTTAGAAAGGCATCGTAGCCTCCCCCGTTAACAACTACTATATCCGCGTCCTTGACAGCCAGACGATCCTGGCTGGTTGCCTCGTAAGAGTGGGGATCTACAGCCGTTGAGGCGATCAGCGGGGTGGCTTCCACTCGTTCACCACCGATTTCTTTAACCAGGTCAGCATAAACATCGGTGGTAGCCACTACTTTGATTGCGCCTTGATCAGGTGCGGCACTGTTGGAGCTTTGCTGGCCGCAAGCCGAAAGGCCAAGCACCGAGAGCATCAACAGGGAGGTAGCGGGGAGGATTTTTTTCACGACATATCTTTCTAGCCAGGTTCAGGTTTTCGTTTTATTAGCCTACCCCCTTTTGCGAACCGTTCGCAAATAATATCAATGTGCTTCCTCCCACCGACCAAACAGAGAACCGCCGCCCCTCCCCTAGACGGGAGGGGCGGCGGTTGACTCAATAACCCTGTAGGATGTCGGGGCTTGCCTTAGGGCTCAGAGGTAAAGCGGGCTGCGGCCTCCTGGCGGCGTCGCACATGCTCCTGGGTGGTGTCCTTAATTTCACCCACCAGCTCCTCCAAAATATCTTCCAGGAAGAGCACGCCCACGCTCTGACCCTTACCATCGACCACGTGCGAAACGTGGGCGCGGTTGCGTTGCATGACTGCGAGCGCGTCATCAATCTCAGTTTCGGGTTTGACAACAGACATCTGGCGGAGCTTGCCCCAGGCAATGGGCTGGTCCATTCGCTCAGCCTCGTAGACCAGAGCGTCTTTAATGTGCAGGTAGCCCATGTAGGTCCCGCCTTCACGGTCTTCCATGACGAAGCGGGAGTAGCCGGTATGGGCCACCGCCTTTTCTAATTCCGCCGGAGTGCAGGGAAAGACCATGGTGATGAGCTTGTCACCGGGCACCATAATGTCAGCTACCGTTTTTGTACTGAATTCCAGTGCCCCTGAGAGTACTCCTGAGCCGTCATCGACGGTGCCTTCAGCCGTGGACTGGGCCACGATGTTCTGTAGCTCATCCAGGGTAAAGGTGGAGGCGACTTCGGCTTTAGGCTCCACTTTCATCAGCCGCAGCGTGTGGTCGGCAATCCAGTTGAGCAGACTGACGATTGGTTTGAGCAGTCGGGAGATCGTAACCAGCGGCGGAGCGATCCACAGGGCTACGCCCCGAGCCGCCAGAGAGACTGCCATATTCTTGGGCACCATTTCACCTAGAATAACGTGTAGGTAGGTGACCAGGATCAGGGCGAAGGCAAAGCCCACGGCGCTGGCTACGGAGTAGGGAATGCCCCAGCTTTCCAGGGGTGCCGATACCAGGTGGTGCAGGGCAGGTTCCGATACGTTCAGAATCAGCAGAGAGCAGATAGTGATGCCCAGCTGGCAGGTAGCCAGCATGAGCGAAACGTTCTCCAGGGCGTACAAGACCGTGATAGCTCGCTTATTGCCGGTTTCGGCCAGAGGCTCCACCTGCGAACGGCGGGTAGACATAACCGCAAACTCACCGGCCACGAAGAAAGCATTACCGGCCAGCAAAACAAACAGAAGCGAGATAGCGACCCAGTCACTCATCGGCGGGCCTCCTTAGCGGTAGCGGGCTGAACCTCAGGGGTGGCGGGGGTATCGTGCACATAGCGGATTCGGTCCACGCGGCGCTGTTCCATCTTCTCTACCCGCAGGTATCCGCCCTCAAGGGGCACCACGTCCCCGGTCTCAGGAACCCTGCCCAGGCGGTCCATCATAAAGCCACCCATGGTTTCGTAGGCGGGGTCGTCCTCGATTTCAAGGACCTGGATGTAGTCGTTGACCTCATCGGGGCGCAGAAGGCCGGGGAAGATGTAATCGCCGTTGCCTACGCGCAGGGGGCGTTCGTCCGGGGAATGGACGTCATGCTCATCGGAGACTTCGCCCACAATTTCTTCGACCAGGTCTTCCAAGGTGGTGATACCGGCGGTTCCGCCGTATTCATCGAGCACCACGGCCAGTTGAAGAGCGCCTTCGCGAAGCTGAATCAGCAGGGAGTCGAGGTGCACGGTTTCGGGCACCTGAAGCACATCTTCCATGAGAATACCGGCCTCAAGGGTTTCTCGCTTATCTAGGGGTAGGCCGACGGCTTTCTTGACGTGGACAACACCCACGATGTTGTCCTGATCTTCACGGTAGAGGGGGAAACGGGAGTGCCCGGTGGTACGAGCTAGCTCGATAACGTCGCTGACCGGGGAGGTGTCTTCGAGCATGATGACCTTGCGGCGAGGGGTCATGACGTCGGCGGCGGTCAGCTCCGCAAAGGAAAGAGTGCGGTCAAGGAAGCGCGCGGTGTCTGAGTCCAGGGTACCCAGGTCAGCGGAGCGGCGGACCATAGAGGATAACTCCTCGGGCGAGCGCGCGGCAGACAGTTCTTCCTTGGCTTCCATGCCGAAGCGGTGCAGAATCCAGTTGGCGGATCCGTTGGCGGTTCGGACGATGGGGCCCATGACCTTGGTAAACAGCAGCTGGAGCGGTGCCAGGGAACGGGCGACCCGGTAGGGTTCAGCAATTGCCAGATTCTTAGGGACCAGCTCACCAATGATCATGGAGAGCAGGGTGGCTATACCCATAGAGAAAATGAGGGTCAGGGCTGAAGCGACGCCGGTGCTCAGCCCCCAGGAGGCAATGGTGTCACCAGCCAGAGCGTTAATACTGCTATCGAGTGTGTAGCCGGTAAGCAGGGTGGTGATAGTGATACCTAGCTGGCAGCTTGAGAGCTGGGTGGAGAGGGATTTGAGACAAGACATGACTTGCCTGCCCCGCTTGTCCCCTCGGTCAATCTCTTGCTGGACCTTGGACTGGTCGAGAGCTACCAGAGAGAACTCCACGGCCACGAAGAAGCCGGTCCCCAGAATAAGGAGGAAGCCAACTATGAGCAGGAGCCATTCCATTTAGCTATTCACCGCCCCGTTAGCAAAGGTTGGCACTAGGGCAAGAACGGGAGCGTCATGTCGATATATTACGGGGCTCTTGCCCAGGTGTATGTTAGAAAGCTGCTGAGTGCAGCGACAACTAGAAGGGTCTTCCATAGTCGCCCATTCTAGCGAAAACTCAAGAGAGGCGCGCGGTTGCTTTCACCGGGTGCGAAATTGTAAGGGGCAGCTGTCTCATTCTTTAGAAAGAAGCATAGGGCACTGGCCCATCACATGAACCAACATAGTCCCACACAAGACCATCTATTGACGCATGTTCCCCGTGGCTTAATGTCGCTTTATCAGCTAAGTACACAGCCCTAGCCAGTGGGGTATGAGCTTTACCCCCACCAGAGGTTGACCCTTTACTGGCTCTTTGCCCGGTGGGGCGTGTTGGACGTATGCCCTGAACACTCCTAAACTAGACAAAGATATGCAATACATCACGCGCCCAAGGGTGTGCGCGATGAATCATTCAGCCCGGCGCCCAAGAACCTTGCGGTGCCCAATGACCATACGAGATGGAAGAGGCGTTAGACAGTGCCAAACCAGCCAGAACATACTGTGCCTGAAGAATTTGCGGGCAACGAGTGGCTCGTTGAAGAACTCTTTGAGAAGTTTGAGGCAGACCGCAGTGCGGTCGATCAGAAGTGGTGGCCCCTCTTCGAACAGTGGGTAGGCAAAGGTGCCCCCACAGCTAATGCAACTCCCGCCAAGGCACCGGTCACCCAGCAGGCAACTTCGCCCCAGCGCTCTACTCAACAACCTGCGGCTCCCCAGCCCGCCGCGACTAGTCCTGCGCCCGCTGTTTCATCACCCCAGGTAACCACCCCAGCTCCTCAGAAAGAAGAACCTGTGAGCACTGCACCCGAAGAAGACCAGATTGTCACCCTCCGTGGCCCTGCCAAAGCAGTTGCCGCCAACATGGATCAGTCTCTGAGCGTTCCCACCGCCACCACCGTGCGCGCGGTACCCGCTAAGCTGCTTATCGATAACCGCACAGAGATTAACAGCTACCTGGCTCGCACTCGCGGCGGTAAGGTCTCCTTCACTCACATCATTGGCTACGCCATCATTCGCGCACTGGCAAACTTCCCCTCCATGAACGTGAGCTACGGTGAGGACGCCAAGGGTAAGCCCGCCGCTATTCAGCACGCCCACGTCAATTTTGGTCTGGCTATCGATCTACCTCGCCCTGACGGCTCCCGCAACCTGGTAGTGCCTAATATCAAGGGTGCAGAGTCGCTGTCGTTCTCCGAGTTCTGGCATGCCTACAACGACATCGTTCAGCGCGGCCGCGAAGGCAAGCTCGGTGTAGAGGATTTCCAGGGAACCACCGTCTCACTGACCAACCCCGGCGGCATCGGGACCGTTCACTCCGTGCCGCGCCTCTCCAAGGGGCAGGCTGCTATTATCGGTGCCGGTGCCCTTGACTACCCGGCCGAGTACCGTGGCACCTCCGATAAGGTCATTGCCCGCAACGGTGTCTCCAAGATCCTGACCCTGACCTCCACCTATGACCACCGCGTTATCCAGGGTGCCGGTTCTGGTGAGTTCCTCAAGCTGGTGGAGCACTACCTGTTAGGTGGTGACAACTTCTACGACCAGATTTTTGAGGACCTGCGCATCCCCTTTGAGCCCGTCCGCTGGGCCCGCGATAACCAGGTTAACCCCGAGGCTGAGGTCTCCAAGGTCGCGCGCATTCAGCAGCTCATTCACGCTTTCCGTGTACGCGGTCATCTGATTGCCCAGACCAACCCCATCGGCTACCAGATGCTCTCCCATCCGGACCTGCAGCTGGAAAACTACGGGCTAACCCTCTGGGATCTTGACCGCCACTGGCCCACCGGCGGGTTTGGCGACAAGGAGTCCTTGCCCCTGCGCACCATTCTGGAACTCCTGCGCGAAGCCTACACCCGTACCCTGGGCGTGGAATACATGCACATTGAGAACCCCCAAGAGCGCCAGTGGTTCCAGGACCGCCTCGAACACGGCTACACTAAGCCTTCCCGTGACGAACAGTTCCGCGTCCTGGGTACTCTGAACGCCGCTGAGGCTTTTGAAACCTTCTTGCAGACCAAGTACCTGGGCCAGAAGCGCTTCTCCCTAGAGGGCGGCGAGTCGCTGATTCCGCTCCTGGACTCGGTCATTTCCGAAGCTGCCGACGCCGGACTTTCGGGCGTTGGCATCGGCATGGCCCACCGTGGCCGCCTGAACGTACTGACCAACATTGCCGGCAAGTCCTACGCACAGATTTTCCGTGAATTTGAGGGCCAGCTTGACCCGCGCCTCACCGGCGGTTCTGGTGACGTCAAATACCACCTGGGTACCGAGGGTGTCTTCACTTCCCACAACGGCAACCAGACCCAGGTCTACCTGGCCGCTAACCCCTCTCACCTTGAAGCGGTCAACACCGTGCTTGAGGGAATCGTCCGCGCTAAGCAGGACACCCTCGCTGACCAGGGCATCATCAACTACCCGGTCCTGCCCATTCTGGTTCACGGCGATGCCGCCTTTGCTGGCCAGGGCATCGTTATGGAAACCCTGCAGATGTCCAAGCTGGAGGGTTACACCACCGGCGGTACCGTTCACATTGTGGTCAATAATCAGGTTGGCTTCACCACTACTCCGCGCGATGGTCGTACCGCTACCTACTCCACCGACGTTGCCCGCATGATTCAGGCACCTATCCTGCATGTCAACGCCGATGACCCCGAGGCCGTTGTACGCGCGGGCTCTATCGCTTTTGCCTACCGCCAGGCCTTTAACAAGGACGTCGTTATCGACCTGGTCTGCTACCGCCGTCGCGGCCACAACGAGGCCGATGATCCCTCAATGACTCAGCCCAAGATGTACCAGCAGATTGAGGAGCTCCCCTCAACCCGCAAGATTTACACCGAGGCGCTGGTAGGTCGTGGCGACATCACCCAGGATGAAGCCGAGCGCGCGCTCAAGGACTATCAGAGCCGCCTGGAGCAGATCTTCACTGAGACTCACGAGGCTCAGTCATCCTCTGCTCCCCTGGTCACTGCCGATGCAGCAGCAGTTTCGAACATTGAGCGCCCTGCCGCCCAGCAGAATGAGGACTCCGTTCGTGTTGCCGGTGAAACCGCTATCTCGCCCGAGACCCTGGCCCGTATTGGCCAGGCCTTTGCAGAGGTTCCCCAAGGCTTCACCGTTCACAAGAAGCTCAAGAAGCTCCTGGATCAGCGTGTGAAAATGTCCACCGAGGGCGAGATTAACTGGGGCTTTGGCGAACTTGCTGCCTTTGCCTCCCTGCTCCTTGAAGGCCGCAATGTCCGCCTCACCGGCCAGGATGTCCAGCGTGGCACCTTCGTCCAGCGTCACTCGGTTCTACACGACTCAAGGACCGACCAAGAGTGGAACCCGCTGGCACACCTCTCCGAGAACCAGGGCAAGTACGCTATCTACAACTCCCTGCTCTCTGAGTACGGTGTCATGGGCTTTGAATACGGCTACTCCGTGGAAAGCCCCGATTCCCTGGTGCTCTGGGAGGCTCAGTTCGGTGACTTCGCCAACGGCGCCCAGACCATTGTGGACGAGTTCATCTCTTCCGCTGAGCAGAAGTGGGCTCAGCGTTCCTCGCTGGTTCTGCTCCTGCCCCACGGCTTTGAGGGCCAGGGCCCGGACCACTCATCAGCCCGTATGGAGCGCTACCTGCAGCTGTGCGCTGAGAACAATATGACTGTTGCGGTTCCCTCTACCCCGGCATCCTACTTCCACCTGCTACGCCGCCAGGCGCACTCACGCCCCCACAAGCCGATGATTGTGATTACCCCCAAGCAGCTCCTGCGTCTGAAGGCTGCAGCTTCGTCGGTAGAGGACTTCACCACCGGTAGCTTCAAGCCCGTGATTGAGGATCAGGCCAATCTGAGCCCGGCCGAGGTCACCCGCCTGGTCTTTGTCTCCGGCCGCCTCTACTACGACCTCGAGGCTGAGCGAGCTAAGCGCAATGACAGGACCACCGCGCTGGTGCGCGTAGAGCAGCTCTACCCGCTCCCTGCCCAGGAGATTAAGGAACAGATTGCGGCCTACCCCAATGCCGAGGTCATCTGGGCTCAGGACGAACCTGCCAACCAGGGCCAGTGGCCCTTCATGGCGGTCAACCTGCTCCCCCAGATTGGCTACAAGATGGCTCTGGTCTCCCGCCCAGCCGCTGCCTCGCCTGCTGCGGGTACCGGCAAGCGCCACCAGCGTGAGCTCGATAACCTCATTTCCGAGGTGTTTGACCGCTAACTCTCTTAGCCCCTGGCTCACCAAGCAGGTGCTCCACCGTTTTTGTCAGTGGGGCACCTGTTTTTAGTCCCGGCTGACTGAAAAACAGGCGCTACCGGCCTTGCGAGCGTGCGTTGGCTGGCTCCCAGGGTTTAGACTAAGAAAGAATAAGACAACCGTTGCTGTGGGGCACTTACCCCACGGCCTAGAGAAAGAAGCACGTGGATCAGCGAAAAATTCGGCTTGTAGCCGTTGGCGATGAACTGCTCGCAGGCGTTGGGGACCCCCGCACCCTGGGGTGGTTTGGTCGCGTTATGGCACGCACCCCCCAGAACTCAGCCTCCATCTCGGCCTATAACTTGGCCGCCCCCGGTGAAGGCAGTGAACAGCTCAACTCACGCTGGTTTGAAGAAGCCAGCCGCCGTTTTGCCCAGGGTCACGATAACCGCCTGGTGATCGCACCCTCCACTTTTGACATTGACCTGGGTATCACCAGCGCACGTTCACGCCTGAACCTAGCGAACATGGTTGATATGGCTTCTCAGAACAATGTCAAGGTTCTTGTAGTTGGCCCTCCCCCCACCCTGGACTCCGAACGCAACCGCAAGATTGCTGACCTCTCCGCAGCTTACGCCGATGTGGTTACCCGCCGTAACCACGTCTACGTTGATACCTTCAACCCGCTCCTTCACCACGAGCAGTGGCGCAACGACCTTGCCGCTAACGACGGCCGCCCGGGCCAGTCCGGATACGGCTTGATTGCCTGGCTGGTTCTTCACCGCGGCTGGTACAACTGGCTCCAGATTTCTGAGCCGGTCTAAGCCAACAAACTGGCGTGATATTCAAAGCAGTATTGTGCAATCAGGGCTAAGGTATGCCAAAATGGTGAGAAGTGCCTGTTAACGGGTGCTATCGACCATTTTGTGCTCCGTTATCCTGGCGGGCACTCCACCTTGATCAAGGAGGCTCATATGAGCAAGCGCGGTCGCAAGCGTAAGGATCGCCGTAAGGGTGGCGCTAACCACGGTAAGCGCCCCAATTCATAAGGCAATCACCAAGGGCCCTCACTCTTCACAGAGTGAGGGCCCTTTCGTATGTCTGACGCACCTAGGCCTCGGTATGGGCCTGGCTGTGCAGGGTGTCGATGCAGTCCCGGATACGGCTCTTGAGATCCTGGGGCGCCCTTTCGGTGCAGGTTCTTCGCACCGCCTGCCGGATAATACATTCGAGGTCGTATTCCTGAGCACAATATTTGCACTCGGCCAGGTGGGCTTGGAGCTCTTCGAGATCCTGGCAACTCAGTGGGTCATCCAGGTAGTCGTAAATTCTGGTGAGTCGTTCCTGGCAGGGGTTGGGGGCGCCGTCTGCGCCGTGTGCCGTGGGCATGATGGCTCCTTTCTTAAACCGAGGTCTTGATGCCGCGTTCAGCTGCATAGTCTGTAAGTTTGTCACGTAAAAGTTTGCGCCCACGGTGCAGGCGGGACATGACGGTGCCGATAGGGGTATCCATAATCTCGGAGATTTCTTTGTAGGAAAAACCCTCAACATCTGAGTAGTAGACCGCCATGCGGAAGTCCTCCGGGATTGCTTGGAGGGCTTCTTTGACGTCGCTGTCGGGAAGACGGGCCAGGGCCTCTGATTCGGCGGAGGGCAGGCCACGTGAGTCGTGGGCACCTGCCTGCGCCAGTTGCCAGTCCTCTACCGTATCGGTGTTGGCCTGGTAGGGTTCCCGCTGACGCTTGCGGTAGACATTGATGTAGGTGTTGGTCAGAATCCGGTAAAGCCAGGCTTTGAGGTTGGTGCCGGGCTTGTACTGGTGGAATGCAGCAAAAGCTTTCATGTAGGCTTCCTGCACCAGGTCCTCGGCGTCCTGAGGGTTGCGGGCCATGCGCAGAGCCGCCGCGTAGAGCTGGTCCACGTACTGGAGGGCTTCGCCTTCAAACCTGGCTTTTTGCTCAGCATTCAGCTCGGGGCCTTCCTTCTGGCTTTGCCCGGTGTCTCCTGCGGTTTCCATGGAGCCTGTGGTGGTCATGTCCCTCCCGTATCTGGGGTCTTATCGTCCTACTCTACCTGCCAGTAGCGGGTAACAGTACCCTGGGCGACACAGGGTATAACACTATCTCCTGCCCCTTTTATTCCCGTGAATTTTTTGATTCTTGTCGCCTGCCTCAGGGTGTACCGGCCCCCTGAACCTGTTCGGCTCTGTATGCTGGGAACTGAAAGAATCTATCGCGCTGCGGTGGGACCCCCCCTCAAAGGAGAAAATCATGTCTTTGGTTCGTAAAGTTGCTCGCCCCCTCTTGGCTTCTAGCTTTATTGTCTCGGGTGTTGACCGCCTGCGTACCCCAGGTTCATCCAAGCACCTGACCAAGCTAGTCGATGTGGCAGCTAGCATCAGCCCCCAGCTCAAGGCCCTCAAGGGGCAGGAAGAACTGGTCGGTAAGGTTCTGGCGGGTTCTCAGGTTGCCGCTGGTACGCTTTTTGCTCTGGGAAAGTTCCCCCGTTTGGCCGCCACACAGCTTTTCATCACCGGGGCCATCAACTCCTACGTTGAGTACCGTGCCGCTGAGGCCAACACTAAGAACGAAAAAACAGCCCGCCGCAATGTTGCCCTTGCCAACGGCTCCTTGCTGGGTGCTATCGCAATTTCAGCAGTAGACACTAATGGTAACCCTTCACTGGTTTGGCGTGCATCTAAGCTCAGCGACAAGGTGGCCCACAAGTCTTCACGGCTTGCCTCTGAGGTGCAGGATGTAGCCCACGATGCCCAAAAGAAGGTCAGCGATTTGCTGTCTGCCTAAGACTTTAAGGGCGGCCAAAAACTAGAAAACCCTGCACCAAACGGTGCGGGGTTTTCTTCTACCCCTTCTAGCAACCTAAAATAGGTAGCAGTATGCCCTTATAAGAAAAGGTAGGTAGGTTTTTCGTGGTTGATGTGCCCAGCACAGTGTCAGTAGCAGATGGTGACTGGCACGCCCCCACCGTATCGGTGCAACCAGGCGCTCGAGCCCGCCTTGAGATCCCGGGCTCCAAGTCGCTCACCAACCGCTACCTTGTGCTAGCGGCCCTTGCCGATAGCCCCTCGATTATCCATGCACCCCTGCATTCCCGCGATTCAGCTCTGATGATTGCCGCCCTCAGCGAGCTGGGTGCCCGGTTCGATGAGATTCCAACAGGCAGTCCCTTTGGGCCGGATCTGCGAGTTACTCCCCTGAATTTTTCTCACCCACAGCCTAAGACAGCCTCCATCGATGTGGGCCTAGCGGGTACGGTCATGCGTTTTGTTCCCCCGGTGGCAGCTCTGCTCCCCGGTAGGTTTTCTTTTGACGGTGACCCCCACGCTCGAATTCGACCTATGGGCCCGGTCATCGATGCCCTGCGCAGTCTAGGTGCCACCCTTGATGAGGGCGGAGATAGGGCTCTTCCCTTTACCCTGATTTCAGACGGCAGGCACCAGGTTGCTGAGCTTACCATTGACGCTTCTGAGTCTTCGCAGTTTGTTTCTGCCCTGCTTCTAGCCGCCTGTCGGCTCCCTCATGGGCTGATTCTGCACCATGAGGGCGGGGCGCTGCCCTCCATGCCTCATATTGAGATGACTGTTGAGACTATGCGGGAGCTCGGTATCTCAGTCGAGTTCGATGGAGCCAACACCTGGACGGTAGCACCCGGCGGCTTCCCCGGTTTCGAAGTCACAGTAGAACCCGACCTCTCTAACGCTGGGCCCTTTTTGGCCGCAGCAGTGGTCACCGGCGCGCAGGTCACTATTGCAGGCTGGCCCGAACACACTACCCAGGGCGGTAATCACTGGCTCACTATTCTGCCCCAGCTCGGTGCTCAGGTTGAGCTACATGACGGGAACCTGACTGTCACCGGCCCAGCTGGCGGTGCCGTAGCGGGCCTACCCGGTCTTGACCTTGACCTGTCAGAAGCCGGCGAGCTGGCACCTACAGTTGCCGCGCTGATCGCGCTCTCACCGGCCACCAGCGTTCTCAGAGGTATTGCTCACCTGCGGGGGCACGAAACTGACCGGCTGGCGGCCCTTACCGCTGAAATCAACCGTTTGGGAGGCCAAGCGGAAGAAACAGAGGACGGCATCAAAGTTACAGCTCCGGTTCAGCACGGCGGGTTCTTCCTGACCTACGCCGACCACCGCATGGCAACAGCCGCCGCCATTATCGGCCTGCACCTTCCCCAGGTCATCGTGCAGGAGGTTGAAACCACTGCTAAAACCCTGCCCGGTTTCACCGGTCTGTGGATGAACATGCTGGACCAGTTCAAGGCTGGTGACCGCTAATGCGCCGCACCTGGGATGAAAGCGACGTGCGGGTTCGCCCCAATAAGAAGGGTTCCCGCCCACGCACCAAGGACCGCCCCTCCTATGCTGATGCTCACATCGGTCGTATCGTTACTGTTGACCGTGGCCGCTACACAGCGGTACTCGATGAGGGTCTCTCAACAGAGCGCCGGGTAACAGCCGTCCGTGCCCGGGAACTGCGCCGCTGCCCCATTGTGGTGGGCGATCGGGTTGCGCTGGTGGGTGACACCAGCGGTAAGCCTGATACGCTAGCCCGCCTGGTCCGTATTGAAGAGCGCACGAACCTGTTGCGCCGTAGCGCCGATGACACCGACCCCATCGAGCGGGCCGTTGTTGCCAACGCCGACAAGCTGGTTATTGTGGTGGCCGCAGAAAACCCCGAGCCCCGCACCGGCTTCATTGACCGTTCCTTGGCCGCTGCCTTTGATGCCGGCCTTGACCCGGTTCTCTGTATTACCAAGACCGACCTGAAATACCCCCAACGTCTGCTGGACTACTATAAAGACGTTGAGCTCACCCTTGTGCTTTCTAAGGCCCGGGACGGTCGAGCCCCCAGCGAAGAGGGCTCCGAGGGCCTTGATCTGTCCCTGATCGACCAGCTCAGTGACCTTCTCACCGGGTCAGTCTCGGTCCTCCTTGGCCATTCCGGTGTCGGCAAGTCCACTTTGGTCAATGCGCTCACCGGCGCCGAGAGAGCCACCGGCCACGTCAACTCTGTCACCGGGCGCGGCAGGCACACCTCATCGTCCGCCCTGGCACTGCAACCCAAAGACAAGCAGGCCGGAACCTGGATTATTGACACCCCCGGCATCCGTTCCTTTGGCCTAGCCCATGTTGAGCCAGAAACCCTGGTTGCTTCTTTTAGCGACCTAGCCCCCGGCTCAGCCAACTGCCCCAAAGGGTGCACCCACGCTTCTGCAAGCCCCAACTGTGGAATCCAGGCCTACGTTGAAGCAGGCCTAGCAGGTGCCGCAGGTGCAGAGCGTTTAGAATCCCTCCGCAAACTTCTTCGCGTCGATGAAGAAACCGGTGACTCCGAAAAAGAACTTGGCGTCGTAGCCTCCTAGCGACCACACACTCAAGGGTAAAGACACATGACCAACTACAACGATGACCTCCGTCTAGCTCACATCATGGCTGACTCCGTTGACCGGCTCACGCTGGCTCGTTTCAACGCGCAGGATTTCACCGTAGAGACCAAACCCGATCTCACCCCTGTCACCGAGGTAGACCGCGAAGCTGAACAGCATATCCGCTCCCAGCTCTCCCGCGTCCGCACCCGCGACTCCGTTCTGGGCGAGGAATTCGGGGAGACAGGTTCTTCCCCACGCCAGTGGGTGATTGACCCCATCGACGGCACCAAGAACTATGTGCGTGGTGTACCGGTATGGGCCACCCTCATTGCCCTGCTCGATCACGGTCAGCCCGTTGTTGGCGTGGTTTCTGCCCCCGCCCTACAAAGGCGCTGGTGGGCAGCTCTAGGCACCGGTGCCTATACCGGACGTTCCTTGGCTAAGGCCACCCGCATATCGGTTTCATCGGTGAGGTCTCTGAACGATGCTTCACTTTCCTACTCGTCTCTCAGTGGCTGGAAGGAACTGGGCATCCGAGATCAGTTCATTGATATGACCGATAGGGTCTGGCGAACCCGTGCCTACGGCGACTTCTGGTCCTACATGATGGTGGCAGAGGGTGCTGTCGATATAGCCGCCGAACCGGAGCTTGGCCTCTACGACATGGCGGCCCTGGTCCCAATCGTCACCGAAGCTGGCGGTAAGTTTACCTCCCTGGCCGGTGAGGACGGCCCCCACGGCGGCAACGCCCTGGCAACCAACGGGCATCTGCATCGATCCGCGCTGGAGTACCTGGGCACAGACAAAACGCTCTAGGTGCTGCCTGTCTGCGATATTTATAGACAAGGCCTAGGGGCTCACGCTTGCTGTGGGCCTGCGCCTTAACTGAATCTTATGGATTCCCTACTTAAAAAGCCGGCTCCCCGAATATTCGGGGAGCCGGCTTCTTCTAGGGGCAGGGTTTCTACTTCTTTTTCTTGAGAAGAGAAATCTGCTCGTTGGTCCTGTCCTTGACAGCCTCGGTATGAACCTCGGTCTGGCCGCTCTCAGACGGTGCCGAATACTGCAAGAACTTAGGCTGAGCAGGAATCTTCAGCTGAATATTAGTCTGCTGAGTACGTTGCTTGGAAAGATCAATCTGATAGAGCATGGTAACGGTTTCCTCACGGATAGCGTCCATCATGCCCAGGTACAGGGCGTAGCCTTCACGCTGGTACTCCACCAGGGGGTCCCGCTGAGCCATAGCTCGCAGGCCGATGCCCTCCTTGAGATAGTCCATCTCGTAGAGGTGCTCAGGCCAGCGCTTACCGATAACAGAGAGCACAACACGGCGTTCAATTTCGCGCATGGCGTCTCGCCCCACTGACTCTTCGCGTTCCTTGTACTGGAGCTCAGCATCAGCCAAGATTTCCTTGACGATCTGATTACGGGTGACCTTGGTGCGGTCCCCCGCTTCTTCGTCTAGGTCCTCGGGTGTAATGGTCACGGGGAAGATAGAGCGCAGGGCCTCCCAGAGTTTATCAAAGTCCCAGTCTTCGGCGTGGCCCTCAGCTACCTGAGCGTCAATGGTTGAGGTAATAACCTCGGTACGGAACTTGCTCATCTGCTCTTGCAGATCATCGCCATCAAGAATTTGGGCGCGGTCGGTGTACATGGCCTCACGCTGGCGGTTAAGAACATCGTCGTACTTGAGCACGTTCTTGCGCTGCTCAGCGTTACGGGCCTCGACCTGGCCCTGAGCGTTGGCAATGACACGGGAAACAATTTTGGCTTCTAGCGCGGTGTCATCGGGGGCACCGGCCATCAGGCGGGCGGCAGCCTGACCGTTGAACAGGCGCATCAGGTCATCGGAAAGTGACAGGTAGAAGCGTGACTCACCGGGATCACCCTGACGGCCAGAACGGCCTCGGAGCTGGTTATCGATACGGCGGGACTCGTGGCGCTCGGTGCCCAGGACGTACAGGCCGCCCAGCTCGGTGACCTCATCGTGTTCAGCGGCTGACGCTTCCTCAGCGGCCTTAAGGACCTCGGGCCACTTGGCCTCGTAGTCTTCGGGGTTATCGTTGGGATCCAGGCCCAGACGCTTCATGGTTTCTACGGCCTCGAACTCAGGGTTACCACCGAGCATGATGTCAGTACCACGGCCTGCCATGTTGGTTGCCACGGTCACGGCGCCCTTACGACCAGCCTGAGCCACAATTACCGCTTCACGGGCATTGTTCTTAGCGTTCAGAACCTCATGACGGATACCAGCCTTGGACAGGAGCTTGGAAAGGTACTCAGACTTCTCAACGCTGGTTGTACCGACCAGAACGGGCTGGCCGGACTCGTGGCGGGCCTCAATGTCCTTCACAACGGCGTTGAACTTAGCGATTTCGTTCTTGTAGACCTTATCGGGCTGGTCGATACGCTGAACGTCCTTGTTGGTGGGAATCGGCACAACACCCAGCTCGTAGGTGTTCATGAACTCAGCGGCCTCGGTTTCGGCGGTACCGGTCATGCCCGAGAGCTTATCGTACATGCGGAAGTAGTTCTGCAAGGTCACGGTTGCCATGGTCTGGTTCTCAGGCTTAACCTCAACCTCTTCCTTGGCTTCGATTGCCTGGTGAATACCGTCATTGTAGCGGCGGCCAGCAAGGATACGGCCGGTGTGCTCATCAACAATCAGCACCTCACCGTTCATCACAACGTAGTCTTTGTTGCCCTTAAAGAGTTCTTTGGCCTTAATAGCATTGTTGAGGAAGCCGATGAGCGGGGTGTTCTCGGGTTCGTAGAGGTTATCGATACCCAGGTGATCTTCCACCTTGTCGATACCGCTTTCCAGGACGCCCACAGTGCGCTTCTTCTCGTCAACCTCATAGTCCTTGCCGGGTACCAGGGTGCGAGCGATCCGGGCGAACTCGCCGTACCAGCGGTTGGCCTCCCCCATTGCGGGGCCGGAGATAATCAGCGGGGTACGGGCCTCGTCAATCAGGATGGAGTCAACCTCATCGACAATGGCAAAGTTATGTCCACGCTGTACCTGCTCGTCCTTGGTCCAGGCCATATTATCGCGCAGGTAGTCAAAGCCGAACTCATTGTTTGTGCCGTAGGTGATGTCAGCTTCGTATTGCTTACGGCGAACCTCGGGGGTCTGGTTAGCCAAAATGACGCCGCATTCCATGCCCAAGAAACGGAAAACACGGCCCATGAGGTTAGCCTGGTACTCCGCCAGATAGTCATTCACCGTAACAATGTGCACACCCTTGCCAGAGAGGGCGTTCAGGTAGGCCGGTGCAGTAGCGACCAGGGTCTTACCTTCACCGGTCTTCATTTCGGCGATATTGCCCAGGTGCAGGGCGGCGCCGCCCATGAGCTGAACGTCGTAGTGCCGCTTGCCCAGCGTGCGCTTTGAGGCTTCACGGACTACTGCGAAGGCCTCGGGCAGCAAGAGATCCAGGGATTCGCCGTCTTCAACACGTTTGCGGAAGGAGTCGGTCTCAGCGCGAAGTTCAGCATCGGTCATAGAGACAAAGCTGTCTTCGAGTGTGTTCACTGCATCGGTGTAAGCACGCAGCTGTTTGAGGACTTTCTTGTCTCCGCTGCGGAGTAGCTTTTCCAAGAGAGATGCCACTGAAGTTTGCTCCTTGTAGATTTGAAATAGTCGTAAGGTGGGTAGGCCCACCATGCTCACTCTATTGTAGTTTAGTCCTTTAGCCCCTCAGACTCTTTCACCTGTGGGCGTGATACAAGCTTTTCTTAAGGTCATTGGGCGCTCCCAGGTAGCCCTGAGAGTAACCAGGGCCCCATACAATGGCTCCCTCCCCGTCATTGGGGAGGGAGCCATCATGGGGCGATTCAGAAGAGCTTAGCTCTCGGTATCTTCAAGCAGGATGACACCGTAGGACCAACCCTTACGCCGGTAGACGGCTGCCGGTGCACCTGTTTCGCGGTCAACGAAGAGGAAGAAATCGTGGCCAACCAGCTCCATACGGTCAACAGCTTCTTCTGCTGTCAGATGATCTGCGGGGAAGCTCTTCTTTCTGATTTCGATGGGGGAAGAAACCTCATCGTGCAGGTCATACTCACCAGCGAATGCGGCTTCTTCAACCGGTAGTTCATCGGTGCGAATCTCAGTGAGCGCAACCTCTTCGGTAATGATAGGCATTGAGCCGGTTGCCTCGGCTACAGAAACGGGGTGCTTGCCACCGGCGCGACGGGTCTTGCGACGATCTCGTGCGCGACGCAGGCGCTCAAGGAGCTTGCCGTAGGTTTCGTCAAAGACAGCGAACTTGTCCTGGCCAGTTGATTCTGCACGCAGGATAGGACCACGACCAATAACGGTTATTTCCGCTCGGATTGAGGCCGGGCCGCTTTCGCTTTCCCTGGTGAATTTGACCTCAATATCGGTGACATTATCACCCAAAACTTCAAACTTGGTGATTCTGCTTTCAATGTATTCCTGCAAACGCTGGCCCACTTTGACGTTGCGACCGACGATCTTGAATTCCACAATTCCCTCCATTCTCAGGGGGTGAATACGGGGCCTTGTGACTGCCTCGTATTGGGGAATCTGCCTTGTGGATTCCTTACTGCAACTTTACGCCTATTTGTGTTTCAAGTCATTGCCTTGGGAGCTTGTCGGGCAAATTCAGTCGTATTTTACGGGGCTAAAGCGCTCTAAACCTATCATGTGTTAGTAAGGTCTACACGCGGGACCCGAGCCACGGCGATAGCACCTTCCACCAGCACCCCGGCCTGGCGCAAGAGACGCTGGGCTTCTGCTAACGATGCGCCCGTAGTGACCACATCATCGACCAGTATGCAGCGGGCACCAGCTAGCTTATATGAACGCCCCAGGCTGTGGAAGAGCGGCTGCCCTAAGCGTAGCTTTCCGTTCATCGCCCGCTGGCGGTCGTACTTACTCAGGGTCTTTTGCGCACCGGTACGATGCCCCTCCCCTGGCCTGCACCAGGTAGGGACCGGCTCAAGGACAGGCAGGACCCGTACATCCACTTGCCCTCGCACAGCACGCACCAGAGCCGAGGCAAGAAGAGGTGCAGGGGCATAACCCCGACGGCGGGTTGCGGCTCTACTGGACGGCAGTGGAACCAGGTGCAGAGGGTGGCCGCTAGACCGGCTTCCAGTTCCCGCAAGTAGCGCAAGCAGAGAACGGTTGAGCGCACTCACAAGGTAAGGGGCTAGATCGGTTCTGCCACCGTCTTTGAAAGCCAGAATACAGCGTGCCAGCTCGTACTCATACCGGCCAGCCGTATAAATCGGTAAGCGCGCATAGGCAACAGCGGTGGGCTCAACCGCCAGTGTTGCCAGGCGCAACAATCGGTCACAGAGCGGGCAAAGCGCCCCAGAGCCTTCCATAGTCCTGCCAAAAGCCCAGCAACTAGCGCAGACCCTGGGGAAAAAGAGCTCAGCAGTCTGGCTCAGGTGCCCCAGAAGGCCTTTATCAGCAGGTCTCGTCTCATGTCTTTGGAAGAGGTAATGCACACCCTGAAGTATTCCTGGGTCTATGAAAACCAGCCAGGGGTGTGTACACCGGGAACACCTTTAGCCAGAGTAATTCACTTCACTCAGGCTAGTCTCGATCCGGGTCCAGCTCCTACCGGCAACAATATACAGACCGTTTTCATCAGTCATCGCTACAGCCTGATCAAGCCCGTTACCCGTCACAATACGCACAATTCCCTGAAGCGGATCGTACTGGGTACTATGCCCAGAAAGCGAAACAATTTCGGTTTGAGTGGTTTCGGTATTCCACAGGAAAACCTCTTCATCAGTATGCCATTCAGCGCCCCTTGGATTAATATCCGAGCCAATACGTACCGGGGCCATGAGCTCCTGCGGTGTACCATCAGATGCCCGGCGGATAGCAGAAACCCAAGCGGCGTAGTCATTCCCCCCGACGGAGGTCACCACAAGGGCACGGCTACCGTCACGAGCTATCGCAAGGCTGTGCACGGTTTCCTCCGTTAGCCATGTCTTGACCGTCAGAAGCTCACCATTTTCCTGGCCAGCCGGGTAAGCCCTCACCCTTCCACCTTGCTCACCCAGCCAGAGCCAATTCAGGTGATCAAAACTTGGTTGCAAGATGCCATTCCCCCGGTAAATAGAACCAGACCGGTTTGAATTGGCCAGCCATATCTCGTTGCGACCAGCATTTGTGTAGGCATAAAAGTTGCGGGTGTAGTTCATTGCTGGCTGTGTAATAGCGCCGTAGGCTACGCCCTCGACAATAGTCTGCTGGCTAGCTGTATCGACCAAAGCGCTCCGGCTTACCAGCCGATTGTTCTCAATCCCCACCACGGCTCCTGACACCACAGCATTAATGGTGGGTTCTTTATAGTTCTCGAGGTTCTGGGCATCTACCACCTGATTATTGATACTCATCTGAACCGAGGCAACCGTAGCCAGGTTCGACAGAGCCTGAGTGAGCTGAGTCCTTAACCGCTCAGTCTCCAAAGCACTTGCCGTGACCAGGGCATTACCACCAGCCAGCTGAATATCAGCTACCCCGTTTTCCACAGGAACCGAGTTGATGGCCAGGCGAGTTTCCTGCGGCACAGCAGTCACCACCGCGCCCTCAAGGTAGGGAGCCGGTCCCTCTAACAAAACCCGAATGAGCGATGTAGCGATCGTCGAGCGTTCAGCAAACCATCGGATATCGGGCACCGCGTAGGTGAAAGTCGGGTCGTAAAAGTAGAGAGTAAAAGGATTGAACACCTCACCAAATTCAGTGCGGCTCAGAACCGTTCCGTCAGGCACCGCAGAAATTCGCCATTCCTGCTGCACTTTCTCCAAAGAGAACTCGATTTCGGTATCGGTAAAGGTCGTGTATGAGGTAGCCAGCCCCCTGTTATCAATCTCAGTGCTGGTGGGCACCGCAACCACATAGCTATTCTCCCCGGTCGCCCTGGTTGTAAAGGATGAGTTATAGACCAGGGTCCTGCCATCGGGTCGCCACGACTGTGCCAGGTCTTTAGTCAGATACTGGCGGGCAACACTGTAATCGTCTTTAACACCGGTTCCAGCGTGTAAGAACCCCTCAATAATCTCTGAAGGACTGGCCCCCGGCTGAGGGCCTTGCGGACCGGCAGAGGTACCAGCAGTTGAGCCCGTCGCCTGCGGGTCAGCGTAATGGTTGACCTCACCGTCAGTTGGAATCGTAGCGCAGGCGCTTACAGATGCAACTAAGGAACTCAAAGTCATGCTAAGGGCGGTGCGGCGTGAGATCTTAGCCATCGGTGGCCTCCGGTCGGTCGTATTCGTCGATGCTTCCTTCTAGCGGTCGGGCCTCCAGAGCCAAAGGCTCAGGAGCAAGAGGCTCACCGCTCAGCAAGACAGGCGATGGACCCATCGGTAGGTCCTGGTCAACAGGAATGGTCATGCGGAAGCAGGCGCCCTCCCCCTTGATACCCCAGGCTTCTAGCAGGCCCTGGTGAAGACGTACATCTTCTGCCGCAATGGACAGCCCCAGCCCGGTACCTCCCAGGGTGCGCTTGCGCGAAGTATCAGCACGCCAAAAACGGTTAAAGACTTGCTCGGTTTCCTCGGGGCTCAAACCGATACCGTGGTCACGGACAGCAAGGCCCAGGGTGGTTTCGGTGGCATCCACATACACATCAATAGGTCTACCCTCTGAGTGCTCTACCGCGTTAAAGAGCAGATTCCGCAGAACACGCTCAATCCGTCGGTGGTCCATATCAACCATGATCTCGGTGTGGTCAGTATGAACTGTGAGTTCGGTATTGGTGCGCATCAGATGCGGTTCAACCGCTTTGAGCACCTCATCAAGCACAGCCATAAAATCCACCGACACGATTTCTAGGGTCTGGGATCCAGCGTCAAAACGCGAAATTTCAAGGAGATCTGCCAGCAGGGAATCGAAGCGGTCCACCTGGTTATAGAGCAACTCGGTAGAACGTTTGTAGAGTGGCTCCATATTCTCACGGTTATCGTGCAACATATCCGCTGCCATGCGAACCGTTGTCAATGGGGTCCGCAGCTCATGGGAAACATCCGACACAAAACGTTGCTGCATGGTCGAAAGCTTTTCCAACCGGGAAATCTGATCCTGCAGGGAGTCAGCCATTCGGTTGAAGGAAAGCCCCAAACGGGCAGTTTCGTTCTGCCCCCGGACCAGAACACGCTGGTCGAGATCCCCCGCAGCCAGTTTCTCCGCTGTAATAGCGGTAGAACTAATGGGTCGAATAACCAAACGGGCAATCATCCACACGATAGTCAAAACTACTACCAGCAAGATACTGAACCCGACCCAGACCACCAAATTGATGTACTGCACGGTAGCCTGAGAAGCCGACAGGTCATAGACCAAGTAGATAGCGTAATCAGGGTTCTGCGGTATAGAGACCTTTGTGCCTACCACCAGCACCGGCGCTGTATGTCCATCATCCCAGGTGGCCTGTGAGGACTGCCAGTAGATACCTGACCCCTCACTCACACTCGTAGCCAGGTCAGCCGGAATGTCTTCCCCCGTCACCTCCTTGCTCTGCGACTGCTCGGTAATAAAACCATCTGTAGGAGCCTTAGGGTCTTTGAGAAGAACCCAATGGCGGTTACTATCAGCGCTGCTGGTCTCCAAGACCGTGATAAAGCGCCTCACATCTCGCTGAATCTCGGTACGGCCGGTTGCATCAGAACCGTTCATGAGGGTCTGCACACTACTGAAACCCGCAGCTGACTCTTCAAGAGCCTGGGCCAGATTTCCCCGGAAAAGTGAGTTCGCTATTTGGTGAGAAATAAACGAACCCACAAAGATGAAGGCCACCAGCAGGAGCGAGGCTGAAGCCACCACTGCACGGAACTGTAGCGACTGCTGCCACAACCTGCGAACAGTATGGAGAAGCCTCAAACGGTGTGAACGAGCGGGAGGCTCTACTGACTGCGGTTCAGAGGTAACAGACAAGGAAAGTCACTGCCTAGCGGTGCCCGTCGGAGGCAGCCTTATAGCCCACCCCACGCACAGTAAGAACAATTTCGGGATTCTCCGGGTCACGCTCAATCTTGGCTCGAAGACGCTGAATATGAACGTTCACCAGACGGGAGTCCACAGTCTTTTCATAGCCCCATACATTGCCCAATAGGGCCTCACGGGTCATAACCTGGCCTGGCTGGCGGGCCAGGTTAGCCAGAAGCTCAAATTCCAGCGGTGTCAGCGGAATACCCTGCCCATCACGGGTCACTGTATGCCCTGCTAGGTCGATGACCAGGTTGCCAATACGCAAGGGTTCATTATGACGCTCCTCGCGGGGGCGCAGGCGGGCACGCACACGCGCCAGCAGTTCAGCTGGCTTAAAAGGCTTAGTCATGTAGTCATCGGCACCAGCCTCAAGACCCTTGACGACGTCCTCGGTGTCGCCCTTGGCGGTCAGCATAATGATAGGAACCTCAGACTCACTACGAATCTGGGTGCACACCTCGATACCGTCCATACCGGGGAGCATAAAATCGAGCAAAATCAGGTCGGGGTGATTGTTGACGAAAGCCTCAAAAGCCCGGTCACCGGAATCGCAGAAGACCGTCTCGTAGCCTTCTTGAGCAAGCACAATACCGACCATCTCTGAGAGGGCGTCATCGTCATCGACTACAAGGATGGTTTCTTTCACGGGTGTTCTCCTGGATAGAGGGGGTGTGATGCAGGCCTTTCCCTAGTGTAACCGGTTTGTCCCCCGGTGAGTGTGAGCTCAGGTTCAGGGGGAGGCTTAGGCTTCCTGGGCAATTTCGGAGAGAGCGCGGGCGGTATCGGTCAGATGCCCCAAAACGGTAGTGGCACGAGCAGGGTCGGTGGTCGCTAAATCACCGCGTTCAGTCAAAATCATCTGATTCAGAAGCGCCTTGTGAAGACCCAAATCACGCCAGGTTTTCCACAGGCTACGGGCCAGATCCCCACTGGCAGTGCGAGTGATTGGATCAGCGGTTTCAAGGTAAAGACCGCCACCGGCTTCAAGCCGCGCGGCAAGCGGCTCCCAGTCAGCTGTCTTACTCCCTGTCATATCGACGACAGGGGTGGCAATAACCCTTTGGACTTCGGGGTCAAGTGCCAACAGATCAGTACGTACAAGGGGCTGAGCTTCCAAGTCCGCTGTAGCCCCGTGAAGCTCGTTCAGAGTAGCAACCAGCTCATGCCGGGGCACCGACCGCAAGGTACGGTAGCCACTCGAGGTAGGGATAGTTCCAGCTGCCACGGGGGTGAGAAGCGGCTCATCAAACTGAATCACTAGTGGCGCGCCAGGAACAGCCTGCCGCAGCTGGCGGGTGAGGTAATCCAGCCCCGCCATCAGCGACTGCGCTAGATCGGTGCGCGCACCTGGATCCGAGATCAGTCGCTCGCCATTGGTGAGGTAGGTGCTAGCGGCCAGGCTCAGTGGCCCCAACAAGCCTATCTTGAGCGGTGAGACCGACAGCCCAGATTCCCTTCCGACCACATCGGCAAGCACATTAATATCCGACTCCAGCAGGCTCCGGGCGGAGCTCCCCTCAGCGGCAAAACCGCTGGTTATCCGCCAGCCACTGGCTGTAGCATCGGCGCTCAACCCCTCAAGTGCCGCGATGGTTCTGGCCAGCAGGCTGGCCCGGTAGCCCCTACCGGGCAGGTCAGGCAGATAGCTAATGTGAGGCTCCCCCAGCTCCCCTCGGATCCTGGTGACTGCGTCAAAGATGTTCTCCCCTGCCCAGCTACCCAGACCGCTCGCTCTGACCGTGAGATGTTTCTCGAAAGTGATGGGTGTTTCGCTGTCCTTACGGATTGCGAGCATTTCTGCATCGGTTGGCAGGTAGAGGGCTGGTGCGGCACGATGCACGGACGGTTGACCTTTCTAGGGGTGATTGGGGTGCTGAATTTCAGTCTCAGCCGCTATCTTTTCATGGTGGCGGATAACTTCGGAGATGATGAAGTTTAGGAACTTTTCTGCAAATTCCGGGTCCAGATCAGCAGCCTCGGCCAGGCCGCGCAAGCGCCTAATCTGGGCTTCTTCCCTCCCAGGGTCCCCTGCCGGCAGGCTATGGGCGGCTTTAAGGTGCCCTACTCGCTGGGTGGCGCGGAAACGCTCTGCCAGGATATGGACCAGGGCAGCGTCCATATTGTCGATAGTCTGGCGCATAGTCAAAAGCTTGTCCAAGACGGCAGGATCAACCCCCTCCATGGATGTTGCTCGGGGATTAAAATCTGCGTGGGCTTGCACGTCATCAGAAGTTTCTCTTGGGCTCATGTCTTTAGTCTAGGGCGCGGGTGGGCCTTGGGTGCAGGAGTGACTCCCATCATTTCACGGTATGGAACGTGAATTTAGGGAGCAGTGATGTCCGCGCGGTCCAGGGAGTAGGCCCGAGCGATAGTGGACTGGCCCAATACCCGGGTGCCCTGGTAGAGCACCATGGTCTGCCCGGGGGCAACGCCGCGAAGCTTATCGTGCAGGCGCACCACGGTCTCTAGGCGCAGGGCACCAGGCTCAGCGGCTTCATCATCGGCAACCCATTCTAGGTGGGCGGTGGAGGGCACCGGATCTGCGTGTGCCCGCACCTGGGCGGTCACTTCAAAAGACCCACTCTGTGCGCCCTCCACAGGGTCAAGGGCCAAAAAGTGTGCGGCTTGTTGGACGGGTAGGCCTGCCCAGGTTTCGCGGATACCGCGAATCTCGTCAATTTCAAGCAGGTCCTTGCCCCCCACGATAACCTCATTAGTTTTGGGGCGGATTTCAAGCACAAAGCGGGGCTTACCGTCTGCAGCAGGGTGACCAATAGCCAGGCCCTTGCGCTGGCCCACGGTAAAGGCCTGAGCACCTCGGTGGGTACCCAGGACTCGCCCCTCGGTGTCCTTAATAGCGCCCTCGGTCATTTCAATGTGCTCTTCGAGCCACTCGCGAGTATCGCCCTCGGGGATAAAACAAATATCGTAGGAGTCCGGCTTCTTGGCCACGGAGAACCCGCGTTCGGCGGCCTCAGCACGCACCAGATCCTTGGAGGGAGTATCGGCTAAGGGGAACCAGGCATGCTTGAGCTGTTCGTGGGTCAGCACACCCAGAACATAGGACTGGTCCTTGGCCCAGGTCGCAGCACGGTGCAGTTCGCGGTTGCCGCCCTCGGTAGTAATGACCTTGGCGTAGTGGCCGGTCACAACGGCATCAAAGCCCAGGGCCACAGCCTTCTCGAGCAGGGCAGCAAACTTAATCTTCTCGTTGCACCGCATGCAGGGGTTGGGGGTCCGCCCCTGTTCATATTCGCTGATGAAGTCATCGACAACATCTTCTTTGAAGCGCTCGGAGAAGTCCCAGACATAGAAGGGGATGCCGAGCTGGTCGCAGACCCGGCGGGCATCCATAGAGTCTTCAATAGTGCAGCAGCCGCGTGAGCCGGTGCGGAGGGTTCCGGGCATACGAGAAAGCGCCAGGTGTACGCCTACCACATCGTGGCCCGCTTCAACAGCGCGCGCGGCGGCTACGGCTGAGTCTACGCCGCCACTCATAGCAGCAAGTATTTTCATGGGGTCATTCCTTATAGGTTGTCAAAAAGTCTTTAGTTCCAGCGCTGGGAGTCAGGGGCCTGGGCGGCCATGCCTGCTTTTTTAGCCTGTTCCCAAGCCGCGGGCAGAGCCCCAAGCAGGGCTTGCACGTCGGCTTCTGAGCTGGTGTGCCCTAAGGTAAACCGCTGGGCCCCCCGTGCAATTCCCTCATCCACTCCCATAGCCAAAAGAACGTGGGAGGGTCGAGGCACACCGGCGTTACAGGCGGAACCTGTCGATGATTCAATACCGGCCATATCGAGCAAGAAGAGCAGAGAGTCGCCCTCACACCCGGGGAAAGTAAAGTGTGCATTTCCCGGGAGCCGGCGGAAAGCACCGTCAGCGATTTGCTCAGAATTTTCGGGTTCGGGGCCGTTGAGGGTGGCTTCGGGGATAGCATGACGCACACCCTCAATAAGCAGGTTCCGCAGATTCGCCAGTCGGCGGCTTTCTTCTGCGCGGTGGTTAGTCACGGACTGAGCGGCCACACCAAAACCTGCGATAGCGGGGGCATCGATGGTACCGGAGCGCACAGAGCGCTCCTGCCCGCCACCGTGAAGCAGAGGAGCCAGGGGCGCAGTGCGGGTAGCAATCAGGGCACCCACACCCATGGGACCACCAATCTTGTGCCCGGAAATAGCCAGGGTCGTGGCACCGCAAGCCCGGAAGTCAATATCTAGGGCACCAAAAGCCTGGACCGCATCGGTATGGAAAGGAATACCGTGGCTTTCGGCCAGCTGGGCGATCTCAGCAATAGGCTGGACTGCTCCCATCTCGTTGTTAGCCCACATGACCGTGATCAGCGCAACCGTATCGGGGCTCTCCCCCACAGCCTGGGCAACAGCCTCGGGGGTAATGATGCCCTCTGAGTTGGGAGAAATCCACACGGGTTCAGCACCTTCGTGGGTCTCTAGCCACTCCACAGCATCACCTACCGCGTGATGTTCAATCGCCGAGACAATAATCCTGCAGGCGGCTCGGTTAGCCTTGGTCCTCGACCAGTAGAGGCCCTTGACCGCTAGGTTATCGGCTTCGGTCCCGCCCGAGGTAAAAATAACCTCCGCAGAGTCACAGTTGAGGGCACGGGCAACACGATCACGAGCCTGTTCCACTGCCGCACGGGCACGGCGGCCAGCTGAGTGGAGAGATGACGGATTACCGCCTGTGAACATTTGTTCGGTCACCGCTTGTACGGTTTCGGGAAGAACAGTGGTAGTGGCGGCGTGGTCCATGTAGACCCGGGGCATAGGCCTGCCTCTCAAAGCGTGGGCGAAAAGTATCAGCCCTCCATCATACTCCCCGCCGGGCTCTGACCTCTATGGGGTGGTTCACGGTGGAAGGTATTGGGGGCACGTACACTGGTGGGGTGTTTAAAATTCTTTTTTATGCCCCCGAAATTCCCGGCAATACCGGTAACGCTATCCGACTAGCTGCCATCACAGGCGCCGAACTGCACCTGGTCAAGCCCCTAGGCTTTAACTTTGAGGATGCCCATCTGCGCCGCGCGGGCCTGGACTACCACGATCTAGCGGTCATGACCGTCCACGAAACCCTTGAAGACGCCTGGGAAGTGCTGGCCCCCGCCCGAGTTTTTGCATTCACCACAACGGCATCAACAAACTACGCCGAGATAGACTACAAGCCCGGTGACGTGCTCATGTTCGGCCCTGAATCTGTGGGTCTCCCCCAGTATGTTCAGGACGATGAGCACATCACCGAGCGTGTCAAAATCCCTATGGTCCCGGGCCGCCGTTCACTGAACCTGGCTAACAGCGCATCTATCGCGGTGTTTGAGGCCTGGCGCCAGCACGGCTACGCCGGAGGAACCCTCTAGGAGGTAGCCTGCCCCAGGGTCACCTCAACCTGCTGGGAAGACCCCTTACGCTCAACGGTGAGGGTAACAGTCTGACCGGCAGCGGCCTCACGGACTGCGGCTGTCAGCTCGGTTGCTTCGCTAATGGTTCGCCCATCAACTGCAGTAACTACATCGCCCTTTTCCAGCCCGGCTTTCTCAGCGGCACCTCCGCTGGTAACCTCCTTGATCAGGGCACCATCGCCAAAGGACTCTGAAGCGTCCTTATTGGCCGGTGATGTAGTGACAGAAGCCCCCAGCATGCCGTGGCTAGCTGAGCCACTCTCAATAATTTCGTTGGCTACACGCTTGGCATAGTTAATAGGGATTGCGAAACCCACACCAATATTGCCGCTGCTAGAAGTAGTGCTGGTATCGGTTGAAGCGATAGCCACATTCACGCCAATAACCTCACCGGCAGAGTTAACCAGCGCACCACCAGAGTTGCCGGGATTAACTGCGGCATCGGTCTGGATGACATTAAGCGAGATACTGGAGGTATTTGAGCTGGAATAGCGTTGCTGGCCTGGCATTTCAAATTGGAAAGGGGATCCGCCAAAGGGGTCGCTACTGTCCGAGTCACTGTTGGAGTCCTTGGCGGCTGAGGATGCCACCTCGATGGTTCGCACCATGTTGGACACAATACCGGTGGTCACCGTGTTTGAAAGCCCTAGGGGCGCACCGATAGCAACGGTCGTATCACCCACGTTCAGTGCCCCCGAGTCCCCGAGGCTTGCAGGTGTCAGGTTCAGCCCGCTAGTATCACTTATCTTGATGACCGCTAGGTCACTGGTCGGGTCAGTTCCTACCACCGTGGCCGCACGAACGTTACCATCTGAGAGCTGGACTTCTAGGTTTGCCTTAGAAGTTGCTCCGTCCAGTGTGACCACGTGGGTGTTGGTGAGAATATGCCCCTGGTCATCCAGGATGATCCCGGAGCCTGATCCCGCTTCGCTCCTAGTGTTTGCGGAAATAGTCACCACCGAGGGGATAGCCTTTGCGGCAGCAGCGGTTACGGCGTTCACCGAGTCAGTGTTATTGACGATAGTGGTTCCGGCGCTGGTCCTGGTGATGCTGGCCGAACCCAGTGCTCCCAGAGTAGCCGCTACCCCGCCGCCCACGCCACCGCCAATCAGGGCCGCAATAGCGGCCGCAGAAATGAGAGCCGTAGTGGAGTGTTTCTTAGCAGGGGCCACCTGCGCATAGTAGTTCTGCGGGTAGGCCTGCGCGGAAGGGGGCTGTCCCTGCACTGCATGTGCATAGTTATAACTTCCGGCTGTTGATGCACCCTGATGATTATGTGCAGGTTGTGCGCCCCTAGCCGGTGCCGGCTGCTGGTAGGAAGCTCCCGAGCTCGGATCTACCTGGCCTTGAATCGGGTTCTGCGCATTATGGGGCTGTGCTTGCTGCGCACCCACCGCTTGAATGTGCTCGCTGTTAAGTGGCACAGTACGGTCATCAGCAGACTGCAAGTTTTCCTGTTCCCAAGGGTTATTCGACATGGCAGTTAACAACTTTCTTTAGTGCGAATTACTTACTCGCATATTTTTCAGCTGCTTCTACTATGCTTCACAGTTCTGGGATAGAGATGTAACTAAGCTGTATGTTGACTGCAGGGTTCCATAGAGAAAACCCAAGAGCGGGGCCGTGTATCACCTGCGAGCCTCAGCCAGAACTCTGCCCAAGATGGCAGCCCCAAGGATAGAATATAGTCCATACCGTTTGCCTGTTCCCCGGAAAAGAGTTCCCATGCCCCGCAAGCACCTTGCCACAGCCCTGCTGGTTTCTTCCCTTGGGTTAGGTATTATGCCCGCCGCTTTCGCAGCCGCCCCCTACGATTTGGATGCGGGGGTAAGAGTCAGCGACACCACCTCATCCCTGGGTGACACCTCCGCCCTCAAAGAATCTATCCAGCAACTTGCCACCGATGACCAGGTCAACCTTTTCGTCGTAACAATTGATGCTTTTGAAAGCCCAACCTCATCGGGCCAGTGGGTTGAAAAATTTGCATCTCTCAACAACATGGGAACCAACGATGTTGTCCTGGTCATCGCTACTGAGGACCGCCAAGCCTACTTCCTAGCAGGCTCAACTTCGCTACTCTCCGCCAAAGAGCAAGAAAAAATTTATCAGGACTACATCTACCCTGAGCTAGCAAAATCTGATTACAAGGCCGCCGCCCAGGCCGCAGTCACCGGGATAAAGTCCCAGCTTGGCTCCGGGGCCGCAGGCACCTCCACCGGAGCTGTAGCGGTGGGAGCAACCACACTGATTAGCGTTGGTGTTCTGGGCGGTGCAGGAGCACTGCTGTGGAGCAGAAAACGTTCGTCTAAAACCCCTCATGCAGGTCAGCCAAGTGGAACCGCGGCACCGCAGGCCCCCCTGCCCTCCCTAGCAGAGCTACGAACCCAGGCCGGTCAGCAACTTGTGAGCACCGATGACGCTATTGCCCACTCCTTACAAGAAGTTGAATTCGCGCGCCTCCAGTACGGGGAGGAGGAAGTAGCGCCCTTCCTGAACGCGATTAAGGCCGCCAAAGAGCATATGCAGCAGTCTTTCCACCTCCAGAAACAGCTTGAAGACGATATCCCCGATACCGAGGCCGACCAGCGAGCCTGGTTGACAGAGATTATCAGCAGAACCCAGCAAGCCCAGGCCTCTCTCAACGAGCAGGTCGAGAACTTTACCAAGCTGCGAAAGCTCGAAGAAAATGCGCCCCAGGTGCTTGCCACTCTCAAGGAGCAGATCAGGGCAGCTGACCCGCTCTTCGCCCCCGCTCAAGCAGCTCTGGGCAGGCTCAAAGGCCTCTACGCCCCCAGCGCTTACGGGGCTATAGCCGACAACATCGAAGAAGCACAGTCACGCCTTGAGTTTGCCCGTAGCTCAGCTCAGAAGGCCCAGGAGCTTTTGGCAACCGATAGGAGCCAAGCGATCTTGGAGCTCCGTGCTGGCGAAGAGGCCCTGGGCCAGGCCAAGGGGCTCCTTGAATCTGTGCACCACGCCGAAACTGACCTAGCTAAGATGGCAGCCTCCCTCGACGATGCCCTCATTCTGGCTGAGCGCGACGTTGCTCAGGCTCAAGAGTTAGCTCGTACGGGCGCGGGAAGCAGTAGCCAACTATCGGGTGCCGCCGCAGGTGTGCAGGCTGTGCTCGGTCAGATTCGTGCTGAGCGCGCGGGTGGCCTGATCGACCCCTACCTGCTCAATCAGCGCCTGCACGAGGTACGCTCAGAACTTGATGCGGCCCTAGCAGGTGTCCGTCAGGTTCACGAGCAGGAGCAAAACGCCCGTGAGAAGCTAGCTCATACGCTTCTCTCCGCCCAGGCTCGGGTATCTTCAGCCGGTGAATACGTGTGGGCTCGCCGGGGCGGGGTCAAGGCAGAAGCCCGGACCCGTCTACGGGAAGCTGAACGTCATCTGGCTGAAGCCCAAGAACTTCAGTCCTCAGACCCTGTCACAGCCCTCTCCCATGCCAATGATGCGATCCGCCTGGCAACAGATGCCCAGCGTATTGCTGAAAACGACGTTAATGTCTTTAGCCAAAACAATAGGGGCTACAGGGGCAACACCTCCAACTCAGCAATGCTGGGCGGTATTCTTCTGGGAACTCTGCTAGGCGGTGGAAGTAGCCAGGGTAGCTCCGGCAGTAGCTGGGGTGGCGGGTCATTCGGCGGCGGCTTCGGCGGCGGCGGCTTTAGCAGTGGCGGTGGCTTCGGTAGCGGTGGCGGTGCTGGCGGTAATTTCTAGCTCTCCTGCCACCGCCGGGCTCAGCCCGTTTTCGCTCAGGACGTAGCAAAACCCACACCCACCAGGGCCCAAATAGGCACCGTTATTGACACAATAGAAACTAGAGCGTAGCAAGCCTGCTCTCGCTTACCCCTCCACCGAAAGGTAGATACTCCATGGCCAAGCAAACCATTTTTAGCCGTATCGCCCAGCTCACCAAAGCAAACATCAACTCCCTCATTGATGCGGCTGAAGATCCCCAGAAGATGCTGGACCAGATGGTTCGTGACTACAGCAACAATATCGCTGAAGCCGAGCAGGCTGTCGCTCAGACCATCGGCAACCTGCGCCTGCTGGAAGAGGACCACGCCGAAGACCTCCGTGAAGCAGCCGAATGGGGCTCAAAGGCTCTGGCCGCTTCCAACAAGGCCGATGAGTTCCGCGCCGCAGGCGACACCGTTAACGCCGATAAGTTCGATAATCTGGCCAAGATGGCTCTGGGCCGCCAGCTCCAGGCAGAGAACACGGTCTCTTCTATCAAGCCGCAGATTGACTCTCAGACCCAGGTCGTGGAGCAGCTCAAGACCGGTCTGACCCAGATGAAGGAAAAGCTTAGCGAGATCACCCGTAAGCGTGATGAGCTCGCTGCCCGTCAGAAGTCCGCAGCGGCTCAAACCCAGGTCAATGACGCGCTCAAGTCTTTCAGCGTCATGGATCCTACCAGCGAGATTTCCCGCTTTGAAGAGAAAGTTCGCCGCGAAGAAGCTCGTGTACGCGGTGAGCAGGAACTGGCGGCTTCCTCACTTGATGCCCAGTTCAATGACCTTGAAGATTTGGGTAAGCAGACCGAACTAGAGGCTCGTCTGGCTGCCCTCAAGGCAGGCAAGTAGGCCTAAACAATAACAAGCTGTGAAGAGGGGCCCGGTGGTTTCGCGTGTGTGCGAGCCGCCGGGCCCCTCGGTGTTCGGGGCGGGTCAGGTACTGGGTTGCTCCTCCCCCGCTGGTTCTAGGGTGCAGATTCGATCTGGCCGGTAATCCGGTGGTAGAGCATATCGAGCGCTACCATGTTCACGCCCTCTGGAATGATCATGTCCACATGCTTCTTGGACGGCTCCACGTAGAGCTCATGCATAGGCTTGACCGTGGTGAGGTACTGGCTCTCGACCGATTCGATGGTGCGGCCACGCTCGATGACATCTCGGCGAAGCCTGCGCAGAATGCGAACATCGGCATCGGTGTCCACAAAAATCTTGATATCGCACAGTTCCCTGATTTCGGGCTCCACAAAAATCAGGATCCCTTCGAGAATAAGGATAGGCTGGGGAGCCACTTCCATGGTCTCATCGGAGCGGTTGTGGGTAGCAAAGTCATAGACCGGCGTCTCAATCCTCTGACCGGTCAGCAGTGTTTTGAGGTGCTGCACCAGCAGGTCGTTATCGAAAGCCTCCGGTGCATCGTAGTTCAGCAGGCATCGTTCATCGTAGGTGAGGTGGTCATTCCTCTTGTAGTAGTTATCGTGGTAGATTACCCCTACTTGGCCGTCAAAACGCTCTAGTAAGGAGTTGGTGAGGGTTGTTTTACCCGAACCGGTGCCACCAGCAATACCGATAATCAGTGGTTTCATGAATCTGCCCAGCCCTAGAAGTGAGAGGTTGCCATCGCCTTCTATTGTGGCATGGTTCTGCCTCTATCTACACACCGTACAGTCAAGCGCTTGATCATATTTTTACGGGACCTTTCATCAGGCCAAAAAGAGACATTTGCCGCTGGTTTAGCTGAATCTGACCAAGAATTCTGAATATATATCTCCTTGTCAGTAGCCACCCCCACCCTAAAACATATGGAACCCACCCCGGCTACCTACCCCACAAAATAACCCAGGACCTAGACCAAACTCTCGCTTTTGGGGACAAAAAATAAGAAAAACCCACCTTTTAGTGGACATAATGTGTGTATAGTGTCTAGAGGACTAACAACACGTACACCTCAGACAAGGAAGCCCGCTATGCATTTTGAAAGTTGGGTTACCGACAGGTACTCAAACGTCTCGCTCAGCTCCGCTGTCAAGCGTCATTCATCTCACGGTGGGCTCAAGAAATTCCACAAGGCCCTGCACATGGCGGACAGTATGGTTCGCGGTGAGACTGTTGTGGACTTTGTTGTCGGCAAATACAGTGGCTTGGGCGATACGCTGATGGTGATCACCAACGAACGTGTACTTCTGCTCCGTAACACTTTCCAGACCGGGCAGAGCCTTTCGTTTGATCTTCAAACGCTGGATCAGGCCAAGCTCAGCTATTTCCCGTTGCTAGGTCATACTCTCACCCTTAATGGTCACCGACTCAGCCGTATCCCAGCACCCTTTGTCGCTGTTCTGCGCAACCTGCTGACTGCAAAGCTCTCAGAACACTGGGCAGTAGCTGCCTAACCAGGCTTCCCCACAGCAATTTTCAAACCGGCCCCGCCCTTTACCTGCGGGGCCGGTTGTGTGCCTACCGCATGTTTAGGTGATTTTGGCAGGGACTAACTCACCCCAGTGAGTTGTCCCGCGCGGTGAGAGCATGTCGCGCTTCATTTCCCAGCCTGCGGGTGCGGAAAATCCAGCTAGGCCCAGACCCACGGCAGCCTGGCCGCACCGCTCTCGTATGCGATTCATTAAGCCGGCGATATCCTGGGCCTCATGCTGATAGGCCAGCCCTTCAAGCGGCAGGTTAAGGCCCGCTGGCACGAGGTCACTGAGTACAATTCCCGCCCGGACATAGGAGGCATACCCTGTATCTACCTGTTCCAACAGGCGGAGGGCGGCGCGGGTAAGAACCAGCGGGTCAGCGGTTTTTCCCGGGAGCTTGACCTGCACTGAGGGGTAGTGAGCCTGACCCACCCTAAAGGGGCTTGTACCGCAGTAGGCCGTGAGTAGGCCTGCTAACTGGCTGTGGCCAACCAGGCGTTCAGCACCCCGCTGAGCGTAAATACTGAGTACCTGGTGCATCTGGTCACGGGTTGTTATGGGGGTGGAAAAGGAACGCGAATAGATCAGTTGCTCTTTGAAGGCTCGTTCCGGCTCAAGCTCGATAGCCTTGACCCCATTCAGTTCCAGGACCGTACGCATGAGCACCACACTAAACCGTTTGCGGATGAGTTCTGGGGGCGACTGTGCAAGATCTGCGATGGAAGCAACCCCCATCTTCTCGAGCCGCACCGTTGTGCGCCTACCCACCCCCCATACTTCGGAGACCGGCAGAGCAGCCAGAAGGGCCTGCCTGCGCGCAGCAGGCAGCAGACCCCAGACGCACACACCGTTGAGGGCAGGCACCTTTTTAGCGGTCTTATTGGCCAGCTTAGCCAGCGTTTTGGAGGGGGCTACCCCAACACACACGGGGACGCCCACCCGGCGGGCTAAATCCGCTTTGATAGCGTGTGCCAGATGGTGCGCCTGGTCTTGGGTCACGGGCGCGGTCAGGAAGGCCTCATCAATGGAGTACTGCTCAAAGTCGGCTGCGTGCTCTTGGAGGACGGACATAACCCGTTGGGAGATATCGCCATAAAGCTCATAGTTTGAGGAGCGCACAGCGACCCCTTGGCTTTCTGCGCGCTCTTGCACCTGATACCAGGGAGTTCCCATAAGATAGCCCAGCGCCTTGGCCTCAGCCGAAAGAGAGATGACACAGCCGTCGTTGTTGGAGAGCACCAGTACCGGCCGGCCCACCAAGGAAGGGTCGAGCAGGCGTTCGCAGGAGACGTAGCAGGTGTTGATATCGATATGAAAGATCAGGTTAGACATGGTGCAGGCAGCGGGTCACAACCCCAAAAATCAGGAAGTCAGATTCTTGCGGGATAGGGATGGGTGGGTAGGCGGGGTTCTCGGGCAGCAGCCAGCCGCGACCTGCCCGGTCGGTGTGGAAACGTTTGATGGTGAACTCGCCATCGATAGCGGCTACGACGATGGAGCCTTCTGCCGGTTCGAGGGAGCGATCCACGATAATTTCGTCACCGTCTGCGATCCCCGCATCGACCATAGAGGAGCCGGTGACGCGCAAAATATAGGTGGCCGCGCGGTCCCTAATTAGGATGTCGTTGAGGTCGATGCTGGTGGCCCGGTAGTCCTGGGCGGGTGAGGGAAAGCCGGCTGGCACAGCAACATCGGGGCTGGGAACCAGCAGGGGGCTACTCGCGCAAAGCCGAGCAAGGAGGGTAACTTTCATACCCCTAGAATAGTACATATATTCTATGTTTTATAGAATATATGTACTAATTTAGGGAAGGTACCCTAGTAAGCTACAGCCCCTCCACTACAGAAAAGTTACTAGATCCAGGCCAATGTATCCCACTTCGTGTATGCCCAGGTAATATCTATCGGCTCGGTAGGAATATCCTGAGGGTTCTGATCCCAGAACACCCCAGCCCTATCCCTAACAATCTTAAAACGGAACTTATTCTCATGGTCGGGCATCTTCAAGGAACATAGGTTCCGCATCTGCTCCTGAGAAAAAATGAAGACGTGAGGATCATCTTCCCCGCCCTCTGCACTCAGAATAAAAAACTCATTGTCTTCCAAGGCAGACGCACTCACAGTGTTCCACGACTCGAACTCCACTTTCACGCTACGCGCATGGTTACGAGATGAGGCAAGGAGAATATTTTTGGTTTCACCGTATCCATTGACGATTTGAAGTCGGTTCTTACCCTGGCTAGCAGAACCCACCAAATGAAATTGAGGGAACCTGGTACCTACCTGCTCGGCCACAAAGTTCAGGGCAATCTGTCTAGTGGATATTTTGGCAGGTTTCTGAGTAGCTATCTCGGGATTGGCACCTGCGCGATGCTCTAGCGCCTGCTCAAGATTTTCAATACGCTTTTCAGCCGCAATAACGCGCTTGAGTAAATCAAAGTAAAGCTCCTGGTCCATAAGTTCCTCCTTGATAACCTGCACTTTTTACGGTTACCACAGCAAAAGATGTGACTTATAGCATTCTTACACAGTTCCAGTAGCATTCGGCAATCAAGTTCTACCGCGGAAGTAACACAAGTTCCATGAAGCCAGAAACCCGACAAGCGCCCGTCTACATGTTTGCCCTGTGCCCAATCAGGTAAGTCCCACAGCAAGACCATTAGGCGATAGCACTCTTACCTGCAGAGCATCATTGGAGCCCGCGATAAAGGACAAAAAGAAAAGCGCCTCACTTTTCGTGAGACGCTTTTCGTCTTGGTTGCGGGGACAGGATTTGAACCTGTGCACCTCGAGCTAAAAGCTCCGTTACATATTCAAACTACTATCGCAACGCCCTAAATACACAGACTATTTCACACCCCACAACAGCAACTCTACGGCGGCCTTTAGCCCCTCATAGCAGCATCCCACACCTTGGTAGAAAACTCGTACTCAATATGACTCACGTGCAGAAAACAAGGTGAGTGATGATGCCAGTCTTTAAAGCTAGTCCCGGTATCGTTCCAAAAACCTCTTACGATATATACCTTCTGAGGAGGAGGCCACAGACCAGAAAACCAAATATCACAGTAGCCCCTATCAAGATGAATACCTACAGCTTTCTGGCCTTTTCGAGCTTTTTGATACACCCTATCTACCCGAAGAACCATCAGGTTGTGCTGACGGGCATACCCCACGTGTTACTCAAGCTCGACCTTCCGCCGTTGGCGCCGAGCGACAATTCCAAACGGATCTCTCCAGTTAAACCCCATCTGCATTCTTCTTTCTATGAACAACGCCCCAAACATACAAAGAGTTATGACTCAAGCTACCAGTATTCACACTATCGTAAATGTCATACAATGAATACATGACTACACCAACCGTCTCCGATAGCGTCCTCACCATCAGAGTTCCCTCATCACTCAAAGAACGCCTAACCAACCTAGCAGCTGCATCTGACCGCTCCGTGGCTTACTGTGCACGCACCCTCATCGAAGAACACATCGCAGACGCGGAATACGCCGCAGAACTTCACGCCAAGGTAAAGGCAATCAAAACCGGAGGACGCCGCGCCTACACAGCAGAAGAAGCGCGAAAAGAACTGTGACTCTAATTTATGCAAGCCTCCTCATGGAGCCTTATCTACGACCCAGACTGCATCAAAGCGCTCAAAAAAACTCGATAAGCCAACCACTCGTAGAATTATGGACGCGCTCGACCGGCTTGCAGAATCACCCACACCACAAGCTCATTGCAAAGCACTTACCGGGGAATTCACAGGCCTATGGAGGTACCGTGTGGGTAACTACAGGGTCATCCTTGACCTTGACCAAGGTGAGCTTATTATCCTCGCCCTTAACGCTGGACATCGCTCCAAAATTTACCGCTAAGTCCGGGTATTCACGGCATTAGTCACCTCCTACAGAAAATCTAATCTGTAGAAAGGTCACAAGGTGACTACATGGACTGCTTGTATCACCACTTTTATTAACTGGCTCCTAGCGGCAGGACTCCAACAATCCAATGTAAACACCCGCACGCGGTGGCTCAAACTTCTCGCTTAGGGCTACCCCCCCCCAAACACCACACCCAGCTCACCCAGCAACTAGCGAACAAGCTCGCTTAACTCTATGCAATCCAGCAGCAATTAGAGCAAGCGCTGGAAGACTCCGATGCTGCAAAGCGAAGGGTCGAGCAGCGTTCGCAGAAGACGTAGCAAGCCTTGATCTCTATATTGAAAAAGAGGTCAGACACGGTGCAGGCAATACCACCTTGTGGATAATCCGCGATACAGGAGAAAAAGAAAAGCGCCTCACTTTTCGTGAGACGCTTTTCGTCTTGGTTGCGGGGACAGGATTTGAACCTGTGACCTCCGGGTTATGAGCCCGGCGAGCTACCGAACTGCTCCACCCCGCGGCGACTCATATAACTATACGCACCCCTACTCCTCAGCGCAAGTTGAAAAGACTATTTGTGAGTGAGAGTACATTTGTAGTTCCGCAAAAACTTAACTCACCTGCCCCTGGCTCTCTGATCTGCCCAGTCATACTGCTGGGCAACCAGCCCCCAGAAACCTAGCCAGCACAAAAGGCGCGGTGCCCTCCCCCGCAGGGGAGAGCACCGCGCCCTCAGGTGAAGCCAGGCTAGCTAGCCCAAGAAACCGGACAGCTAGAGCGAGCTAGTTACCAGCTGATGTTGAGGGGCTAGCCGAAGGACTAGCGCCAGAAACCTGACCTTCGATACCCTCAGCCTCAATCGCGCGCTGGAGGGCATCATTCAAACGTTTCTGAGCTTCACCGTAGGCAGTCCAGTCACCGGCCTTCATAGCGGCATCCGAATCCTGCATAGCCTTACGGGCATCCTGTAGCGCGCCCTGCAGGGTGCCACTGTCACCACTTGCGGTGCCGCCGGTGGCCTGAGTGGCCTCGGACTCATCGACACCGGCGTCGGCGGCTGTCTGAGCGCCTGAGGAGCCACTAAAGAGCTCGTTCAGGGCCTCCTCCAGGGTGGGGGCAAAGCCAACCTGCTCACCAAAGCCCACCAGCACGCGGCGTAGCGACGGATAGGCCGCATCACCGGAGGACTGAACATAGACCGGCTGGACATAGAGAATACCGCCGCCCACGGGCAGGGTCAGCAGGTTACCGTTGATAACGTCCGAAGCGCCCTGGCGGAGCAGGTTCAGCTCGGTCGAAACCGCAGTATCAGAGTTAAAGACGTTCTGCGCCTGGCCGGGGCCAGGAACCACCGATGAACGCGGCAGTTCCAGCAGGGTCAGTTTGCCGTAGCCTGCGGCCTTCTCGCCGTCCTTACCGGTCCCCGCGTCACCGTTAGCAGAGAGGAAGCCGTACATGACGTTACGGGTGTTGCTATCCGACTGCTGAGGGATAAAGGAGGTGGTCAGCGAGAACTTAGCGGAATCCTCGCCGGGCATCTGCAGGGACAGGTAATAGGGCGGGAGCGGCTTACCGCTATTGTTGGTGGGGTCGTTCGGGATTGACCACATATCATCCCGCGCGTACAGGCTTGAGGCATCGGTCACATGGTAGGCGTTGAGCACCTCACGCTGAACCTTGAAGAGGTCCTGCGGGTAGCGCACATGCCCAATCAGTGATGCGCTCATCTCGCTGTAGGGGCGCACCGTCCCGGGGTAGACCTTCTGCCAGGTCTTCAGAACCGGGTCCTGGTCATCCCACGCATAGAGGGTCACCGAACCGTCGTAGGCATTCACAGTAGCCTTGACGGAGTTACGAATGTAGTTGACCTGCTTGTTGGGCAGAGCCTGCGCGACACCGGTAGCTGTCTCTGAGTCAGCGGTAGCGCTCTCAAGGCTAGCTGCCTGCGAGTAGGGGTACTGATTGCTGGTGGTATAGGCATCCACGACCCACTGGACCTGACCATCGATAATCGCCGGGTAGGGGTTCCCATCCACCGTCAGGTAGGGGGCGACCTTCTTAACCCGGGCTGACGGGTCACGGTCGTAGAGGATCTGGGACTCAGAACGTACCGCATCTGAAAGCAGAATGTCAGAAGACTGGAACTTAATAGCGTAGGACAGACGGTTAAAAGCGTTACCGATATTGGGGCCGCCCTTGCCAGTAAAGGTGTACTTGGCATCATTCCCGCTGGCGTCGTCGGTGGTCTGTGGGCGGTCCAGTTCCAGGGGCTCGTCCTCAGCGCTACCTCCCACAATAGAGTATTCCGGGGAGCTCTGACCAAAGTAAATGCGCGGCTCATAGTCCTCGCTAATAGCACCGGTCGCGCGGATACCGGACTGAATAAACTTGGGCTTACCGTCAGCCTCAACCTGGTTGCCGTAGGCGGCAATCACACCGTAGCCGTGCGTGTAGACAACGTGCTGGTTCACCCAGGATGAGTTGGCGTTCTGCGCTGGGTTCAGCTCACGGGCCGCAATCACGGTATCGGTTTCTACCCCGTTAATGGAGTAGCGGTCCACCGAAAGATTCTTGCCGAACTGGTAGTAGGGGCGGAACTGCTGAAGCTGGGCGAAGGCACCCGAGACCACGTTGGGGTCAAGCAGGCGAATGTTAGAAATCGTTTCGCTCTCCCCCCGCAGGGCACCTGCGGCAGTGGAGGTCGTAGCATCGTAGTTCTTGACCTCGATAGCGTCAAGGCCATAGGCGGCGCGAGTGGCATCAATATTGCGCTGAATGTAAGGGGCCTCAGTCGCCTGCTCGTTGGGCACAACCTGGAAACGCTGAATAACCCAAGGGTAAATACTGCCTGCCACCAGAGAGGTCACAACCAGCACCACGGTGCCAATAAGGGGCAGGCGGAAATTGCCCTTAAGAATTGCCACGGCAAAGAGCGCAGCCACCAGAAGTGAGGCAACAGCCAAAATGGCGTTAACCGGGATGATTGCGTTCACGTCGGTGTACATGGCACCGGCCCACGAACCGCTCTGATCCTGGGTAGCGTTATAGCGGGCCAGCCACAGGCTCGCCGCCCGCACCAGAATGAAGACGGCACCCAGCAGAGCCAGATGACGGCGGAAGAAGACTGTGGTGGTGATGCCCTTTTCACCCACGATGATTCCACCGTAGAAGTAATGCACCACCAGGCCAGCCATGGCCGAGAACAGGATAAAGGTGCTCAACAGACCGGTCCCAAAATTAAGGAAAGGCAGAGTAAAAAGGAAGAACCCCAGATCAAGACCAAACTCGGGGTCGGTCTGGCCGAAGCTCTCACCGTTCATAAACAGGAGCACAGACTCCCACTGGCTGGTAGCACCCGCGCCCACAAAGGCACCCAGCACCAGGGGAACCACCAGGAGCATGAGCTTACGCATCTTATCGATGCTCTTACGGTAGCGCTCCATGTTCTGGTTGAACACTTCCTGGATATCTGCATAAGGATCAGGAACAGGGTCACCGTTAGCGTCAATGCGCGGAGCCGATGCCCGCCGGGGGGCGGGGGTCTGCGGTACACCGTGTTTGTAGGCGTAGCGCATACTAGCCCAGATAGCCAGACCGGCAAGTAAGGTTGAGCCTAGGAAGACAGCACCCTTAGTCAGGTTCTGGGTAATGAACACCTGCAGGTAGCCCAACTGGTCATACCAGAGGACGTCGGTGTAAATCTGGGTGGCCCCAACAAAAGCAATGACGAGAACCGCCACGATTGCAACGGTCATGCCCAGGGGCTTGTTCTTACCTTGGGGCCTGCGTGATGGAGAACGGGGAGGGGTGTTTCCGGTACTCACGGATGTCCTTTAGTTGTCTTGTGTGTCTGCCGCGCGAACGGCTCGGTCCCACAGCGCCACAATCAATACGGGGACGCTGTGTAATAAGAAACTATTTTGCCAAAGAACAGGGTGACTTACGAGAGCTGGCTTACCTTTTCAGCTCTCAGCACCGACTTTAGGGGCAGTGCAGGTCGGGAAGTTAGCGGGGTCTTGGCCCTGACCAATACGCGTCACCGCCTCGACCGCTTCATCCAGGGTCTCCACCTTAACCACCGACAGGCGGCTGGGGACCTTGCCCACCACCTCATCGCAGTTACTGGCGGGGGCCAGGAAGACGGTGGCACCGGCATCGGCGGCACCCTTCATCTTCTGCTCAATGCCGCCGATAGGGCCTACCGTGCCGTCAGATTCAATGGTGCCGGTGCCAGCAAAGTGCTCGCCACCGGTCATATCGCCCTCGGTCAACTCGTCAATAATACCTAGCGCGAACATCATGCCCGCCGAGGGCCCGCCCACTTCTTCTAGCCCGTACTTGACGGTCAGCGGGAAATTAAAAGTGCGGGAAAGATAGAGGCCAAGAACATAGCGACCGCTCTTATCGTTATATACGGGGGTGACCGTTACCTGCTGGGTCTGAGCATCACGCTTCAGGGTCACGGTGACAGGTTGGCCGCCGGAGGCATTAACCCGGTCAGTCAAGTCGGAATATTTGGTGAGGGGTTCATCGTTGATGTCCGTGATGATATCGCCCTCCTGAACCAGGCCTTCACTCGGGCCACCCTCCACCGCGCCAGAAACATTCAGTGTCTCGGTGTAGTCGATACCCAGCTGAGTCAGAGCCGCTGCCTGAGCAACCTCCTGGGAGTTGGTCATATCGGCGCTATTGCGAGCGCTGACCTCTTCACTGGTGACGGTGGGGTCATAGACCAGGTCGCTGGGGAGCACCGTGGTTGATTCCTCCAGCCAGGTCGACAAGGCACCCAGGGAACCGAGGGTTGAGTTGGGTCCACCGGCTACTTGCACGGTGGTCATGTCCAGGTAGCCGGTTACAGGGTAGGTCTCTGCGCCCTCAATCTCAATCAGCGGCTTCTTATTGAATTCGCCGATGGTGTTGAAGGTAGGCCCCGGGGACTCCGTGACAAAGTTCACGGGGATAACTAAAGATAGTAGGGAGAGGCCCGTAAGGCCTGTTGCGCTTACCGTGTATAGATTTATGCGGGGCTTGCGCGCAAGGCGGCCCATCTGTTCCCTCGATAAAAAACCCATAGGAACAAGATTACAAGTAAAAAATTCGCTCCGTCCCTCAACCCAGCAAACTCCCACTTGGCTGTGGGCTAAAAGCCACTTTTTGCGGCAGGTAGACCAGTAGGCTAGAGGGAAAGCGGGGCGGCGCTCCTGTTGCCCCACCGCGTGTTCTGGAAATGAGGCAAGCAGTGTCGAATCACCCCTTTGATTCTTCAGGTCATGACCCCCTAGAAGAGTTCCTGAAAAAACTCCGTGAGCAGGGTTTTGACCCCAATGCCATGAACGGTGCCCAGGCTTTTGATGCCGATGCCCTGCGCAAGATGGGTCTTCCCCTTGACCCCGCCATGTTCTCGGGTATTTTTGCCCAGGTGAATTCTATGATGAACGCTCAGAGCAGTGATGAGCCGGTCAACTGGGATCTTGCCCAGCAGAACGCCCGCCAGGTACTGGCCCTGGGCAAGGACCCTTCGATAACTTCTAGCCAGACCGGTGCGGTACGAGATGCCGCAGCTCTGGCTGACTTGTGGCTTGACCCTGTCACCATTTTTGAGCGTCCGGCCTTTAGCGTCGAAGCCTGGTCTAAGGCTGAATGGGTGGAGAACTCGTTTGCTACTTGGAAAGAAATTGCTGGCCCGGTAGCTACTGAGGTCACTTCGGCTATGAACGCTTCGATACAGCAGCAGCTGCCCGAAGAACTTTCCGGCATGCTCGGTGGCGGCAATATTTTTGCGGGCCTGGGCGGCATGATGTTCGGTATGCAAATGGGGCAGGCTATCGGCAAGCTTGCTGAAGAGATTGTCTCGTCCACCGACATCGGGATCCCCCTGGCTCAAGGGCGTTCTGCTCTGCTCCCCGGCGGTGTTGCCGCTTTTAGTGAGGGCCTTGAAATCCCGGCCCAGGAGGTTATCCTCTACCTGGCAGTGCGTGAGGCCACTCTGATTCGCCTGCACAAGGCTAACCCCTGGTTACGCGAGGACATCATCGGCCTGATTCAGCGCTTCTCACGCGGTATTCGCGTTGATATTGAGCGTATGCAGGCATCAGCCCAAGAGATTGATTTTGATCCAGCTAACCCCGAGGCCATGATGGAGGTCTTTGCCGGGGACATGTTCGCTCCCCAGCACACCGAGGACCAGCAGCTGGCCCTGGACCGTTTGGAAACCCTGCTTGCTCTCATTGAGGGCTGGGTATCTCTCATTACCGAGCAGGCCACCAAGAATCTGCCGATGGCGCCCCAGCTTTCTGAGTCTATGGCCCGCCGTCGTGCAACCGGTGGCCCAGCCGAACACGCTTTCGCCCAGCTCGTCGGCCTGGAGCTGCGCCCCCGCAAGATGCGCGAAGCCCTGGCTTTCTGGCGGCATTACGAAGAGCAGCATGGCTTTGAAGCCCGTGATCAGCTCTGGCAGGGCCCTGAGACTCTGCCCACCAGTGAAGACCTCGATGATCCCGAAGGCTTTGCCTCCCGCCGTGCTCTGCTGACAGCTAGCCAAGATGAGTTCGATGCGGCTCTCGAAAAGCTCCTGGCCGGTGGCTACGACCAGCCCGATGAAGAACCCGGTGAAGGCTCAGAAGGTGGTGGCTCCCCCAAGGCTTAGGCCCTCAACCTTGGGGTTTATTTGATCCGAGGTAGGTAAGGCAGGCTCATAGCGAATTTGCTGGCCGGGGCTGGCCTACCTTATGAATAATCCTCCTTATTTATTCCCCTGATGGGGGTGGGGTGCCAGGCACGCGCTGACCGAAGGTCACTCCTTCCAGAAAGGCACGCGCCTTCTCCTGTTCCGGGTAGAGGGCTTCTAGTTCCCTAAATTGCGGGCTGTGGTTGGGTTCTAGAAAGTGGCAAAGCTCGTGAAAAATCACGGAATCAAGCACGTAGCCAGGAGCACCTTGCAAGGTGTGGGAGATGCGGATAGTGCGCTCAGCCGGTGTTGCTGACCCCCAGCGGTGCTGCTGGTTGGTGACCCAGCGGATAGATGAGGCAGACGGTGCCTGCGGGAGGTAGGCCCGGCGAAGTTTCTCAGCTCTTTGAGCCAAAAGCTCATCGGAAATAGCTCTGCGCTGGCTCTGTTTCTTTCGAGCCGCGCGGCGCTGTATTTTGGGGAGCAGGTTCTCTATGTAAATCTCAAGGTCCTCTGGTGTGCTGGATGCAGGAACCATCAGGCGAATCCGCCCGCCCTCAAGTGGCTGAGCCTGGACGGTGCGCCTGCGGCGGGTGGAGCGCACCACCTCAATCTCCGGGCGGTGCGCGGTGGCCGGCAGTACCTCTCGGATGCTAGCCATTTAAACTCCCTGAGGGGCGATGTCGTCCAAGAATCGTGAGCGCTTACGCCCAGCCCTACCGCCGGGGGTACGCGAGCGCGACCAGGTGAGGGTTAGGTAGGAGCGGGCGCGGGTGATGCCCACATAGAGTAGGCGGCATTCTTCGTCCACCTCGTCACTGCTCTGGGCAAAGGAGATAGGCATGAGCCCCTCATTGAGGCCACAGAGGAAAACAGCCTCCCATTCCAAGCCCTTGGCTGAGTGCAGAGAGGCCAGGGTGACACCGTTGAGGGAGGGCGCGTCGCGGTGCTGGGAGCGTTGAATGAGGACAGCTACTAGCTCGTAGAGGGTGAGCTCCGGGGGCAGTTCGCCTGTACCGTTGGCTTGGGCCTGTTCACGCGCCAAGGTGCGCTCAGCAACCAGCCGGTCGGCCAGGGAAACCAGTGTTTCCAAGGACTCCCAGCGGGCGCGTTCCTGGCCTGAGCGCTGGGGCGCTTTGGGTGACCAGCCTAAGTTTTTGAGGTTATCGCGTACCAGCTGGGGTATAGAGTCGGTCTCTTCTGCGCCCTTGGCGGCACCCTGAAGCATGCTGATAGCGGCGCGCACCTCAGCCCGGTCAAAGAACTGTTCAGCACCGCGCAACTGGTAGTTGATGCCAAGGTCGTTAAGGGCCTGTTCCAGGGCGGCTGACTGGGAGTTGGTGCGGTAGAGCACAGCAATGTCAGCGGCGGGAATACCGTCCTTTTCTATCAGGTCTTTAATGTCTTCGGCTATACCGATCGCTTCTTGCTCATCGTCAGCATACTCGAACCACTGGGGCGCCGGCCCTTCCGCACGCTGGGAAATAAGTTGAAGCGGGGGCGCCCAGGAGTAGCGGGTGGAGTCAGGGCGCTGTTTGCGGGCGGCCAGCAGGCGGTTGGCTAGGCCGACCACCTGCGGGCTGGAACGGTAGTCGCGCACCAGTTTGACCACCGTGGCCTGCTCAAAACGGCTGCGGAATTCCAGCAGGTGGCGGCTGGTTGCACCAGCAAAGGAGTAGATGGTCTGGGAGGCATCGCCCACCACGCACAGGTCGTCGCGGGCACCCAGCCAGGCATCCAGAAGCCGCTGTTGGAGGGGCGAGACGTCCTGGTATTCATCAACCACAAAGTGCCGGTACTGCTGGTGAATCTGGGCGGCGATTTCGGGGTTCTCTTCGATAATTGCCACGGTCAGCAGAAGGATATCTTCAAAGTCGATGACGTTGCGTTCGTCTTTGAGTTCCTCGTAGGTGCGCAGCAGGCGGACCATGTCGATAGGGCTGATATCGGCGGGTAGTTCCCGGTGGGCCAGATGGGGCATGAGGGTCTCTGCGGTCAGCATGGAGACTTTGGCCCACTCAATTTCACTGGCAAGGTCGCGGACGATAGCGCGGTCAGTTGCCAGGCCCAGCCTGCGGGCCGACTCAATAATGTACTGGGCCTTGTTTTTGATGATTTCGGGCAGGCTCCCCCCAATGGCCTGGGGCCAGAAGTAACGGAGCTGGCTTAGGGCGGCAGAGTGGAAGGTACGGGCCACCACTCCGGTAGCACCGAGCTGGCGCAGGCGCACCTTCATCTCTTCGGCGGCCCGGTTAGTAAAGGTTAGGGCCAGTACCGCGCGTGGGTTGTAGCGACCAATAGCGATGCCGTAGGCAATGCGGTGGGTAATAGCCCGGGTCTTACCAGTGCCAGCACCGGCCATAACACACATGGGGCCAGACAACTCGGTCGCCACCCGGCGCTGTTCGGGGTCAAGGCCCTCCAGAATACTGTCAGCGGCGGGGGCGGTCAGGCTAATGGGGTGTGCCCGTAGTTTGTCCTGGTTCATGGTGCTACTCCCCTTGCCCTCGCTGTGTATCATTGGGCCCCGAGCAGGGCCGGTTATCTAGTCTACCGCTCTCCTTTAACCGGGAGCGGAGCGCCCAGCCAGTATTCTATGAGGTGGCGGGAGATTGAACCGGTACCCGGGAGCTGAACCTCGCCCGAGCTATAGGCCCGGACCAGCTCCTGGCGGGTAAACCAGCGGATTCTTTCGATTTCCAGGCCGTCGGGTTTGACTGCCTGCGGGTTAGAAATCTCAGCCATAAAACCGCACATGAGCGAGCGCGGAAAAGGCCAGGGCTGTGACCCCAGGTAGCGCATGGCGCTTACCTGACCGCCGCACTCTTCGTAGACTTCCCGCAGGACCGCGCTTTCGAGGGCTTCCCCGCCCTCCACAAACCCAGCGAAGGTTGAGTAGCGCCCCGGCCCCCAGGCGCGGGCCTGGCCCAGCAGAATTTTCTCTGCTCCCTCCCAGCGAGCGGTCACTGCGCTAATCACCGCCGGATCGGTGCGGGGGAAAATCTCGCGGCCCGATTCACTGACCCGCACCCAGCCGGCCCGGGTAGCGAATGTAGCCTGCCCGGTAGCCGGGTCAAAACCTGCCGAAGCGTGCCAGGCGGTCAAGGAGGCAGCCGAAGCTAGCACCCGACCCCAGGCATAGGCCAGGCTCGACCCGCCGTAACCGTAAGCCGCATAGTCACGGATGCCCACCCAGCGACCACCGGCACGGGCCGCAAGCACCTGGGCGATGCCCGCTTCTTGGTTCTCAAAGCCCTGGGCCACTATCGGGCCAAGGCACAAGAAATCTTCAAACCGATCAGTCAGCGCAAGAACGGGAGCCTGCCCTAGCTGGGGTTGACCCGGCCCCTGTGATGCGCTCGTGTTCTGCGCGCGGGAGCATAGACTGCCGGCGTAGAGCAGACTAACCTGCCGGTGCCTATCCACTGCCGTGTAATCCAGCAGGGCAGCAGTATTCAGCTCAAAAATCTCTGCTAGATTCAGGGGCACCGGACGTTCACCCTCCCCCACCAAAACGCGACCAGAATCCACGGCAACCAGGTAGGGCCGTTGCGCCCAGGGGTAAAGCTCCCGCCAGCAGGTAGGTAAAGCCGGGTCAAGCTCACCGGCCAGTGCCCGCCCCAAACCTGCGAAAAAGCCCTCGACCTCCCGCGCCCCTGCACAGGCAGGCACCCCATCAGCCACCAGCGGTAGCGGCCCCAAAGGCCTCAGCACACCGGGAGCAAGGCCCCTACCCGCCCCATCGGCTAAGAGATTGGTCAAATTCTCAGCGTTCATCTCCAATTCATCCCGTCTTCTCTTGTACCCTTGGAAGTGTGACTTCAACTCCCCTTCAACTTGCCGCCATCGTATCAGCAGGCGTACCCGGGCTCTACCCCGTAGCCGCACTGCCCTCAGCCGACGATGCCCTCGACTTCGACTCAGCTATCATCATCGACTCAGCCGACAAACGCTGGCGCGTGCGTGCACCCCAAACACCCCGAAGCCAGCGTGCGCCTTGAAGCCGAACACGTTATCCTCCAGTCTTTCTCGCCCGGTATCCGCGCCCGTCTGCCCTTTTTGGTACCCACCATCGTAGGAACCGTACCGCTCGATGGCCGCCAAGCCTTCATCTACACCCATATCCCGGGTAAGCACTGCGACATCGACGAGCTAGCCGATATCTCCTACTCCACCCGCGAGGGCAAAACCAACATCGCCGATGAGATCGCCCACTACATCGCCACCATTCACGTCTTCCCCACCACCATCGTTGAAGAAGCCGACCTGCCGGTCTACACCGGCGAACAGATCCGGGAACGCCGCCTAGCCGAGCTTGACCGCGCCGTAGCTACCGGCAAAGTCCCCTCAGGTCTGCTCACCCGCTGGGAACAGCAACTCAATAACTCCGCCATGTGGCAATTCCGCCCCCGCGTGATTCACGGCGACCTCAACGAAGACAACCTAGTACTCGACCAGAAAAAGGTCGTCGAAATTACCGGCTGGTCCGAGGTCTGTGTAGGCGACCCTGCCCAAGACTTTGCCTGGCTCTACGCCTGCGAAGACCCCCTCTTTAGGGAGCGGATCTTTGAAACCTACCGCAAAGAAATGCCCCAGGAGCCCGACCGCAACCTAGAAGCCCGCGCCAGCCTCTACGCAGAGTTCGGCCTGGCTCAGTGGCTTATTCGGGGCACCGAGCTTGAAGACCGCGTCATGATCTCTGAGGCGGTCTCCATGCTCAATCACCTTGAAGCCGAACTGCTTGCTGTCAAGGCGCTTGCCCCGGCCCTGGACGAGGAAAAACCCCAGCCCCTGGACTAGCTCTAGCCTTCCCGCCCCAGCTTCTCGGCCCGGGCTAGGGCCTTCTCCAGCTCTTGCAGACTACTAAAACGGGTAATTTCTTTAGTTTGGCCCGTTGAGGCATAGAAGAAGTAGGCCCGGACCTGCTCCGGTACAATCCCCTGCAGGCGAGCAAAACCCAGCCGGTAAAGCGAAAGCTGAACCGACCGCTTTTTAAGTTCCTTCTCCGTACGCGGGGGCCGACCGGTCTTCCAGTCCACCAGTTCCCAGACAGTCTGCCCCTGCTCATCAACGGTGGTAAAGACCGCGTCAATACGGCCACGCACCGTCACAGCACCCAGTGGAGTTTCTAGGGGATACTCCAGCGCCCAAGGGGTTCGGTCCGCCCACTCACTGCCCAAGAAGTTCTCTTGAAGCTGGGGCAGGTTCAGCTCTTGGTCAGCGACATCATCGTCAAAATCTTCATCCACATCCAGCATGCCGGTCTGCCCAAAATGCTCCTCTACCCAGCTATGGAAGAGGGTACCCTGGCGGGCGGCAATACCCGGCCTCTGCGGCATGGGCCTGCGAATCTGGGCCAGCACCTGCTCGGGTGAAGCCACCAGGTTCACCAGCAAGGAGGCAGAAAGATGCCCCGGTAGTTCAAAGTCACTCTCGGCAGGTGGTGCAGCAAGCAGAGCCAGCAGAAGCTCGGTTTCCTCCTGCCAGTCCTCGAGGGTTTTAAGGGTCTGCGCTCTCTGCTCCGCACTTAGCTCAGCAAGGGCCTGCTCGGGACTGGGCCCCTCCTGCGGGTCAAGACCGCCACGCACCACGTTCCGGGCCGCCCGCTCCACCACCTGCCGGGGGGTTAGCCCCGTAGCAGACCCGACTGCTACCGGCTCCACCTGCAGGGGAGCATCGGTGGCGGATTCAAGTTCTTCTAGGCTCTGCCAGGTGCGCACCTGCGGCCCGTCAAAGGGGTCAAAAGGCCAGGCGGCGGTGGTGATGCTAGCCGACTGCGGGTTGGCAACACCCACCTGGTCCTCATCCACCCTGGCGATTACCTCCGCCAGAGGGGTGGGGGCCTGGATAAGTTCTTCCACAAACTCCGAGAATGCACGGGGCTTAGTTGCGGTACCCTTCCAGGCCGAACTGGTCAGGGTAAGCAGGGAACGCGCACGGGTAAAACCCACATAGGCTAAACGGCGCTCTTCACCGATGCGGTGCTCCACAGCCTGCTCCGAGAGCAGGGCGGTAAACTCGCCCAGGTCGCGCAGGTTTTCAAAGTCCTCGCGCCAACCGGGCAGATAGTTTGCGTCCCCGCGCAGGGGCCAGGGCAGGGTACTACTCTTCTTAGTCCACCGCTCATCCTTAGCATCGGGGAACTCTCCGACCGCCAAACCGGGCACATAGACATGATCCCATTCCAGGCCCTTAGAAGCGTGGACGGTCAGAAGCTGGACGGCATCGTGCCGGGGAGCCTCAGCGGCCATATCCAGCCCGGACTCTTCCTGAGCAGCGGCATCCAACCAAGCCAAAAAACCGCTGATGCCTGAGGCTGACGAAGCGCTAGAACTCAGCGAGAAGCGCACGGTGTTTTCGCCCTCCTCCGCCTCCAGACCCTTAGCTGCGGCCAGAAGCAGGGCGTTCACGCGGGGGGCGCTGGCCTCATAGGAGGCCGCGACCTCCTGGAAAGCGTCCAGGTGGCGGCGGGCAAGGGCCGAACGGGTGCCGGGGCGGGCGGCCAACTCAATATCAAGCAGTAGGGTGCGCTCAATTTCAGTCAGCAGGGTGCCCAGGTCATCGGCAGTGAACTGGCGCAGGTGCTCTAACTCCTGGGCAAGCAGGTGCAGGCGGTGCAGGCCCTCATCGGTGATACTCCGCCCGGTGCGCGGTGATACCCACCCCGGCTCGGGCAGATTCTCCAGGGCCTCAACCAGGGAGGAGCCATCGGTGACATCGGGGGCCGCCGCCTGCAGGAGCCTGCGGTAGGCCTCTTCCGGTGCTAGTTCTTCCTCCTTCCCCTGGGTAGCAGGGCTTGGGGCCCTATCCAGGCCGTCCAGGATTTCCTGTTCAGCCCGCACCTGGGCATACTCAGCGGCCATACCGTAGCGGATTTCCAGCTCACGCTGGCGTTTGAGAACCCCCGACCACTCAGCAAAAGCCAGCAGGTCAGAAACACCCAGTCGCCAGCGGGCACCGGCCAGTAGGCGCATGAGCGCATCCGACCGTCCCGGGTCACTGAGCACGCGCAGGACGGCTACCGTATCGACGATCTCGGGGGTATCGAGCAGACCACCCAGGCCCACCACCTGGTAGGGAAGGCCCAGCTCGTCCAGGGCCTCACGGATAGGCTCCATCATGGCCCGCTTCTTGCAGAGCACCGCCATGGTGGGCATCTGGCTCAGCGGTTCATGGGCCCAGCGAGCGCGTTCTGAGGCGATCTGCTGAGCCAGGGCACGAGCCTCGTGCTGGTCGGTCAGATAGTTGCCCACCAGCACACGGCCAGCGTCGGCCTGCTCACGGGGTTTTAGAGCGGGCACCTCGATGCGGTGGGCCGAACGTACCCACTCCGGCTGAGAACTCAGCGGGGCGGCGCTGTAGTTGGCCACATCCAAAATCGCCCGGTCGTTACGCCAAGCCACGGTCAGGTAGCTGGCGCTGCAGTCCTGGGCAGGGAAATAATCGTAGAAGCTAAAGAGCTGACCGTCCGATGCCCCACGGAAACCATAAATAGACTGTTTGGGGTCGCCCACCGCCATGACCGGGTGGGCCTCACGCCCCTTAGAAGCACTAAAAAGGTCAGAGAACAACTGCATCTGAGCGTGGGAGGTGTCCTGGAACTCATCAAGCAGAACCACCCGGTAGCGCTCGCGCTCAGTCTCAGCGGCCAGGGGAACCTCGCGGGCAATCCTGGCGGCGTAGGCAATGAGATCACCGTAGTCCATGACCTGCATACCTGCCTTGATGGCAGAGTAGCGTTTGACCAGGTCTGCGTAGAATATTCGCTGGTCAAGGTTCTGGACGATTTCTCTCTGCTCACCGGTAGCCCCTTTGACTGTGGGCTTGCCCAGGGGCGCAATGGAGGCCCGGGTCTTCAGGCACCACTCAATGACTTGGTCGGGGCTGACCAGGTGCTCGGCGCACTCGCCCGAAAGCTCAATGACAGCCTTCACCATAGTGGATTTAGCCACCTCTTTTTCGGGGAGCTTACCGTCATAGTGCTCCACAATTTGAGCCACTAGCTGCCAGGTCTGCGCCCCGCCGAGCATCTGGGCATCGTCCTCAATGCCCAGGCGCAAACCGTACTGGGAAACCAGCGTATTGGCGTAGGAGTGGTAGGTGGAAATGGTGGGGTCGGAGGTCATGTTCTCGCCCCGCTCCCCCGGCACCTGGCGAACCAGCCCCTGTCTGCGCAGTTCTTCAAGGCGGGAGCGCATACGCTCGCGTAGCTCACCGGCGGCCTTGCGGGTAAAGGTCACGCCCAGCACCTGGTCAGCCCGCACCAGGCCGTTGGCTACCAACCAGACCACGCGGTCTACCATGGTGGCCGTTTTGCCGGACCCGGCACCGGCCACCACTAGGCGGGGCACCAGCGGGGAAGAAATGATAGCGGATTGTTCAGGTGTGGGTTCTGGCCGCCCCAGGGCTTGGGCTATCTGCTCAGGGGTCAGGAAGGGCTGGGCAGCGGTGGGGTCGTAGCTGGTCATGATTCTCCTGAAACTTACTGGGCAGGGCGGTGGGTAATGGTGCCTCCCCGTGAACACAGCGGGCAGATATCGGGCAGGGCACAGCCGATGCCGAAGGGGCCACCGGCGGTATGGCGAGCTTGGAGCTCCCGACCCGCAATCAGGACGGCGGCCCGGTTGATGAGCTCTACGGCCCAGGTGCTCTCTGCGGTGAGAGGTGCCTGCTCCTGTTCGCTGTAGCTGGCAGTTGAGCCACCTAGCTGTAGCAGCAGGGCACCGCCGGAGAGCTCCTGTAGGCCGGTTAGCACCGGTACCTGGCGGCCCCCAACCTCCTGAGTGGGAAGATCCAAGCTAGCGGACTGGGCTTGTTCCCGGTCGGGGGCAAGGGCCTGGCGCATGAGGGCACCGGCACCGGCTTCGAGGGCGACCTGGTAGGCCGCCAGTTGAGGGTGGCGTTCCAGCTCGGCCCGGGTGGGCTTCTGCTTGCCGGTCTTTATATCAAGAATCAGGAAACGCCCCAGCTGGTCCACCTCAATACGGTCCACGCGGCCCGAGAGCAGGGCGTCCCGGGCAGGTCCGGGCACCAGCACGCTGAAGGAGCCTTCTACACCGACCAGGGAACGGCCCTTGGTGTTGAGTTCACGCACATAGTCGGCAAAGCGCTGAATCATTTTCTCTGCCCGCTCCACCAGTTTCTGACTCTCCCAGGTGTCGGGCAGGCCCAGCTGGGGTAGGCGGCGGTGCAGTTCATCGCGCAAATCGGTGCCGTTGGCATCGGGCATCTCTTCGCAGATGGCATGAATCAGGGTACCCAGGGAGCGGGAGGTGTCGGTGGCCGCTTCAGCGCGGGAGGCGGCCACAAACCAGTCCAGGGGCGACCGGTGAATCTTCTCAATCTGTGAAGGCGACACCGGGACCGGCCCTGAACCATCAAAAGCCGGGCTGGTCGAGGACAGCGGGAGCATGCCCCACCAGGAGGCCGGTGAAGCACCGGGTAGGGTGAAGCCAGCGGTCTGGTCGGGGTCAGCCAGCCGGTGCAGGAGCCGGGCGGCGGCCTCAGCCTTGGCCGGTGAAAGATGCTGGGCCTCAGCCCACTGGCGGAGCTCAGCAATCAGCGAGCGCAGGGTCATGGGCCTGCGAACCTCGGTGAGTTCCCGTTCACCGCCGGGGGCCGGGGCGAAGATATCGAGCAGTTCGCTGGGTGCCTGGTCCGGGGACGAGACGGCGGTGCACACCACCCGGTCGCTGGCGCGGGAGATGGCGGTGGAGAACATGCGGATTTCGTCATAGCGGGTGGCGCGCAGGCGTTCGGTCAGGAGCTGGCCTCGGCTGACGCCCTGCGCTGGCTGGGGGCCGCCGCTCTGCTGGTTACCTGCCAGGGAGCCGATGGCCACGTCGACCAGGTCAAGACTGCCCAGTAGTGAGCCGCGCACGGTGGTGTTGGGCCAGGTGCCGTCTTGGAGCCCAGCTACATAGACGGTGTCCCACTGGCGGCCAGCGGCCAGGGCGGGTGTCATGATTTCCAGTGCGTCCCGGTAGCTGGTGCGCTCGGCCAGGGTATCCATGGGCAGGTCTTGGGCATCGATGTAGGCCAGGAACTGTTCGGCGGTAGCGCCGGGCATCTGGTCGGTGTAGCGTTCGGCGGCTTCGAAGAGGCCGATCATGGCGTCGATGTCGCGGCTGGCTCGGTCGGCGCCACTGCCCCCGGTGGTGGACTGCTCTTGCCACAGGGGCCCCAGCCCCGATGCCTCCCAGAGTGCCCACAGCACGGTCTCGGCGGTAGCACCGGCCTGGTCAAGAGCGCGGTCACCAGCGGTCAGCACGGCGGCCAGTCTGCGGGCGGCCGGCCCGGCCCCTGTGCTAGGGAGCAGGTGCGGATTGACCAGGGCTTCTACCAGTAGGGCGTCGCTATCGCGGTTGCCACCGGCTCGCAGTTCATCGGCACGAAGCCGCTGGCGGAGCCTACGGATTTCCATGGTGGATGCCCCGCCCAGGCGGGAGGTCAGCAGGGCAACAGCAGTGTCAGCCCCCAGGCCCCAGCGGGCAAGAGCATCTGCGGTCCCGGCTCCGGTGGGTTGTGCACCAGCCGGTAGGCCCTCAGCCTGCGGTCTCTCGGTATCAGAGTTTTCTGTGCTGGGAGTTTCCATGCTATCTGGGCTCTGCGGTTCGGTGCCCCCGCTCTTTTCCGCTTCGGCTTCTCGCAGGGAGCGGGTATGCAAAATCAGGCTCAGCGCGTCCAGGAAGGGGCGTACCGCCGGTTCGTCACGCACGGGAGTCAGCGAAGCGGCGGTCGCCACGGGAATACCAAGATTACTCAAAGCTCGTTTGAGGCGGGTGACGTCGGAGCCCTTACGCACAATAATGGCGCTCCGCTTGAAGGCTCTGCCCCTGAACAGGTGGTCTTCCAGAATCATTTGGGCAATCAGCTGGTTTTCCTGCTGCGGGTTCTCCACCACCAGGCCCATGACCGATGGACGGCTATCGCCCGCCTTTTCGGGGTTGAGCAGGGAGCCGTCATCGCCCAGGGGTAGCAGGGCCTGCTCACTGGGTGCTTGCGGTACCGGGTCAAGCTGGCGGGTGTGGGCGGCATGAGCCAGCAGGGGAAGGCGCTGAGCCACGGCCTGCCAGCGCTGGGCAAGCTCGGGGGCCATGCGCCAGCTGGTGCTGAGGTGACAGGTTTCAAGCCGACCGGCAAAGACCCCTGGCAGGGTGCTGGCTAAGTGGGGGCTGGCCCCACGGAAGCCCTGCACCACGGTGTCCGTGCAAGAGGTGAGGGTGACGGCTGGCCGGTGGGCAAAGGCAGCGGTTATGTCGTCTGCCTGTTGGCGGGCTAGCTCAGCCGTGGCACCGGCGCTCTCTGCCAGGAAACCGGCGGCATCGTGCCCCACCAGCACCGTGAGCAGGCGGTAAATTGAGGGGGTCAGCTCCTGGATATCGTCGATGAGCACCAGGTCAAACCTCGCCCGCTCAGCGGTCAGCAGGGCCGGATTGGCGACCAGGGCTTTGACTGCCTCGTGGATCAGCCCGGCAGGGTCGTAGGCGTGGGGTGCGCGCAGGGCACGGACCTGGCGGTATTCGGTGTAGAGAGCGGCAAGCGCCACCCATTCGGGCCGGTTCAGGCTCTCCCCGAGTTCCCGCACCCGCTCAGCGGTGAGGTCATATTCGGCCATGCGGTCAAAGAAGTCACGGATCTCGTGGCGGAAGCCCCGAGTATCCAGAGCCTCACGCAGGTCATGGGGCCAGGTGAGGGCGCTCCCCTGCCCCTGGCGGTGCCCCTCCAAAAGTTCTTTGAGCAGGACATCTTGTTCCGGCCCGCTCAGGAGCTTGGGAGAAAACTCAACCCCGGGCAGGTAGCCCTGGATGTGGGCGCGGCGGAGTAGGTCAAAAGCGTAGGCCTGCCAGGCGCGTACCGGAGCGCTGGAAACGGTGGCGGTAATACGGGCGGAAAGAGCCTCACGGAAGCGGGTTGCGCTCACACGGGTTGGGGTGAGAACGAGCAGGCGGGCGGGGTCAGCACCGGACTCAATATATTCAACAGCCTGGGCGAGCAAGCTATGGGTTTTGCCGGTGCCCGGGGCACCCAAAATCAGGGTCGCGGAGCCTGACGGGGGGAGGTTCTCACTCATAGGGGTCTTTCTGGGGCCGGGCGGGTTCTTGCTCTGTGAATATTCTTCTTCCATACCATCATAGGTGGCTGACACTTTAAGCGTGCCGTCTATTGTGCCCTCCAATATTTAGCCGGAGCGGGCTGAGCGGCTACTATCGGTAGTATGACTTCTTGGACCGAGCTTCCCCGCGCCACCTTTGACCTTGAAACCACGGGCGTTGACCCGCAGACTGCCCGCATCGTCACCGCTTCCTTGGTGCTGGTTGACCCGGAGGGCGAGGTTCTGCGCGCCGGTGAGTGGCTAGCTGACCCCGGGGTTGAGATCCCAGAGCAGGCGGCGGCGGTCCACGGCATCACCACCGAGTACGCCCGTGAGCACGGCCAGCCCGCCCAGAAAGTAGCCTACGAGGTGGCTATGGCACTTGGTGGTCTCTTTGCCGATGGTGTCCCCGTGATTGCTTTTAACGCCTCCTACGATTTTTCGGTCCTTAACCAGGAGCTGGCCCGCTACGGCTACCCGGCTCTGACCTGCTACCCGGTTCTTGATCCCCTGGTTATTAATAAGCGGGTTCACAAGTTTAAGAAGGGTAAGCGCACCCTGGAGGTGCTGGCCGGTGAGTACGGGGTGGACCTGGAAAACGCGCATACATCTCAGGACGACGCGCTGGCTGCCGAGCGTCTCCTGACCGCTATGAGCCTTGAGTACCCGGAGATTGAGCAAGCCGCAACCGCCTTGCACGAGCTCCAGGTGACCTGGGCTGCTGAGCAGGCCGCTGAGCTTCAGGACTACTTCAACCGCATCGGCAAGCAGGCCGAGGTTTCCGGCCAATGGCCGGTGCGCACCTACGCCTAGCCTCTTCCAGCTCCAGGGGCTAGGTTGCCTGCTCATCCTTACCGGGATCATGTGGGGCACCGGCACCCTCCGTCTATCCCGCACAAGGGCATAAAATAAGCACCGTCACGCTCTTCGAGAGGCCATTTAGGGGGAGGACTCAACTAGATTAGATAGAGGAGAAATACCCCACAAACTAGCCCAAAGGACGACCGTGAACGAGCCAGCACCCACCGGCGGCATCTATATGGGGGCTAACCCTACCGCCCACCAGCGCCTTGTTGCCCAATCGGCGGTAGTCATGCAGCTAGGTCTTCTCTTGATGAAATCGGGCGCTAGCGCTTACCGGGTTAAGGCCTCAATGGCCCGCCTGGCCAAAGCGGTGGGGCTGGATGAGCACCACGCCCACATCACCTTCACCGAAATCTCCACCACCGCCTACGCCGGTGAGCACTTTCGCACCGAAATCGCCGAAACCCGCACCAAGGGCATCAACGCCTACAAGATTGACCTACTCGGGGATTTTGTGTCCTCCCTACCCGAGCAGATTGACCCCGCCGTAGCCGCAGCCACACTGACCCGTATTGAGAAGAAAAAGCCCCTCTACGCGCCTTGGCTTCTCGCCCTGGCCGCTGGCCTGGCCTGTGCCGGCTTCGCCTTCCTTAACCGGGGCGGGCCCATTGAGTGCGCAGTGGTCCTACTTTCAGCCTTCGCGGGGCAGTTGCTACGCTCCAAACTCGTGCACAAGGGTATGAACCATATGGCGGTCTGGCTCCTGTGCGGCCTACTCTCGGCTGGTCTGTATGTGGCAACCATGAACGCCCTGATTCTGCCGGGGCTGATAGCCGATAACCACCTGGTCGGCTTTATCTCCTCGGTCCTCTACCTGGTTCCGGGCTTCCCCCTGGTCACGGGCCTCTTGGATATAGCCCGCATGGATTTCGCCTCGGGCATCTCTAGGCTCACCTACGTCACTCTGCTACTCACCAGTGCCTCGGGTGCAGTCTGGCTGGTGGCTCTACTCTTTAGTCTGCCCCTGGAACAGGCTCCGCCACCTCATCTGCCCCTGCCTGGGCTTATCATTGTGCAGGTACTGGCCAGTTTTACCGCCGCCTACGGCTTCGCCATGCTTTTCTCTGCCACTCCCCTGGCCTGTACTTGGGCGGGGCTGATAGCGGCCCTGGTGAACCCCGGCAGGATCTGGCTCACCGAGGCAGGCTGGGCACCGCACCTGGCTATTGCCCTGGCTGTCTTTACGGCGGGTGTGCTATCTGAGGTTATTACCCCGCTTTACCAGCGGCGATTCTCCCGTATCTCTCTGTCTGTCCCGGCGGCTGTCACCATGGTCCCGGGGGTCATGTTCTACATGTCCATGGCCCATTTCTCCAACGGAGATGTGGCTCAGGCTCTCAACAGTCTGGTGCGGGTTCTGCTGATTTTCCTTGCCCTGGGAATGGGGCTGGCTTTCTCCCGCCTGCTCATGGACCGTGACTGGCTCTACGACCGGGACACCCAGAACCTGGGGGCGCTCTCCAAGGAACATATGCGGTAACGAACCCCTTTGCAAAATCTTTAGTTATTTGGATATAAGGATATTCTATGTCCTGATTGAAAAATAAACATCCCACTCATCCACAACCCTCACATCACCATACGACAACGGAGAAAAATCAGAATCAAACACCTCCACCCAATCCGCAAGAATATAATCATCCACCACAGCCCGGTAATACCCCTCCACATCAGCCTTAGTAATACCAGCATCCGCAAGAGCCTGCGCTATAACATCACGACCCTTAAGATACTTACCATCAGCGCCCTTAACCCGAATATTCTTGCGTAGCTCACCGGCCTGAACATTAAACAACGCGTATTCCCGCAGAACCAAACCATTAGGAGCCTTAATGTGATAAATAATTACAAACTCTTCACTGTTAAAAAAGAACCGCATAGAAATATCATCAATATCATCTAACTCATCAGAGTTTTTATGGAAGTCATATAAAGGCCCCGGGTCCCCATCAATCATAGATAGGGTATCAACCTGCCCCGCTGCCTGAATATGGCTAATACTCGGGCGATTCTCATAATTCTTAGCCGTATCCGCATAAATCTCAGCAAAGATACTCTCCTGAGCAGGAATAGACCCCCAGGTAGCCACCTTCCACCCCAGATACCCAAGAGCGCAGGCCACCATGAGAACAAGCACACTACACATAGCTACAGCTAGTTTAATGTCTTTACTCCACGTCATGTTCTACCCCTCCTGCTTGGCATAGTCGACTATATGATTATCGCGCTTTTCCACAGACCTTAAAAGTTATACGACTGAGGGTATGTCTCTTTCAAATACTGCAGCTTTTCACTCTCTGTTGAGTACTTCTCTGGAACCATAGAATAAACCTGATGCTTAATGTCACTGATACTGATATGCGAATTAAATTCTTGGGCACGGTTTGTGGTGCCCGCTTGAAGCTCGCTGTAGTACTGCGCCTGTACCACCTGGTAGGGAAGCCCCGTAGCATCAATGAGCCTACTAATATTGACAGCATCCAGGTCCGCCCTATAATTTGCATCTCCAATGGACGGATCAGGACCTGCCTTATCGGTTACATCTCCAATCCAACCGGAGAGCCCTCTTACATCGGCACCATATGTTTTCTGGGCCAAAACATCTGATAGGGCATTAACGGAATTATCAGCTATCCCCTGGTCCTGCCCCCTATAGCGCTCCGTGGCCGTAGTGATCAACTGATGGGTAAAGTCACTACCGCGTCTGTAACGGGAGACCCTGCTATCCCACCGTCTATCAAACTCTTCATCAGTCATAGGACCGTAAACTTTTTCCATTGAAGCTTTAACTTCTTGATACTTATATAATTCATTCGGGGCTTTTAAATCAGCACTGTATATATCCCCTGTCTGCCCAGAAAACTGATGCTGCAACCTTAATTCATAATAAAGCTGGTTTGCCTGCTCAGCATCTAATCCCAGCGATCTATAAATACTCCTAATATCTGAAGTATAGAAGGGGGGCGTACTTAAAATATACGCATCAGCTGGTAGAGCGATGGCTGAAACGCCTGGTACTGGTAGCAGATTTAAAGAATACGCAACAAATAGATAATAGGGCTTAGCGCTCAAAGGGCCTGCAGTCGCATCCCACTTAGCTTGTTGCTTGAAACTATCTGGGCCGTACGTAGCGCCACCCATGATCCGGAGCCATAAATAATCTTGCTGCTCCTGGCTCAAATTTGGAAACTTCTTGCTAATACCATCACGCACAGTGGCCATCAATGAAATCTCGTAGCACTTGTAACCGTACTGGGACTTATAGGGGTACCAGCACCGAGCCTTTGCCTCATCCCATCCGTAGTTATCAGCCATCTCGCGCACGAAAAGCTCCTCATCGTAGCGAGCCACAGCACCGCGAATATCATCAGCCCATGTCATATCATTCGGCAACACAAAAGTATTAGAACCCGCCTTAAAAGCAGACCGGGCGACAACAAGCCCCCTGCCAATCGCCGTATGCACAGCATCAATATCGCTAAACAGCGAAGAGGAAGAGGCATTAAAATCCCTTAATCGCTGTAGAAGACCCTCCAACCCCATCTGCACTCCAGACAAAGCAGATAGATTGGTCTGAACGGCTATCTTCTTCAACAGCTCATCCTCTTTAAGCTGCCCCAGGAGCCTTTGCTCCTGTGTGATGCTCGCCCCCACCTGGGCAATCTGTTTAAGCAATTCCGACTCTTTAACAGAATGCCCACACACCCGGGCTGTGAACTCCTGGGGCAAACGTTTCACAGCCTCCCCCACCGCCACAGACAGCACCTCACCGCCCTGAACCAGGGGCTTAATAACATCTGTAAAATACCTTTTAGCGCTCGAATAGGTCTGAGAATGTAACTCTTGGCACAGGGCGAACCGATCAATAGCAATTTTAAGCTTGCCATAACTATCTACCAGCTACAGCACAGTCGAGTGCGTAGTATTTGCCTGAGTAGTTGAATCTTCCACATACATATCGATGCTCATAGGTACTACTTTCTAGAAGAGTGAGCTTCATTATCAGCGCCACGACTAACTTTTTCTTGGAGGCTGTCTTTCTCCCCCTGAACAGCAGAGATCTGTTCACGCAACTCTGTATATGCACTTTCAAGCGCGCCCATCATCTGCCGGCGCTCCCTACACACGTCCTCAGCGCAACGGGCAAAAGTAGGATTATCACGGTAGGTTTGAGCAACTGAGTCAACAAGATGCTGAGTCTGCCAAAAGTGCGTAGCGAACTCCTGTATCAAGTTCTCCAGCTTTTTAGCCCGCCGATGCAAATCATCATGCTCTAGCTCAAGGCGTTTTATATCCCCACGCCAGGTATCCACAGGGCCCGGCATTTAACGGCCACCAGCCATATCAGCATCCACAAAATTCTGGTAGATAGTGCCTATTTGTGTCACGGCATCCTGGACCGCGCAGGCAATCTCTGTTGCCGCAGCCAGCATCGAGTCAAGCGACGAATGAGCGGTGCTGTTACCCGTAACAGTAGTGGCGGTATCACGAGTTGGGGCAGTTACAGCGGTCAAAGCCTGGGCTGGTGAAGACAGTTCTGTCGCCTGTTGCTGGGCCACAGAACTATCATTTCTAACTTCATGCGGTCATGTCGTCATACTAGCTAGGCTTTCTCAGTTGGAGGTACGTTCCTGAAAATCACCCTACCAGAACTACTAAGGCTTACTCTCAACTAAACGAAGCCCAGCACCGGGGCTCCGCCGGTACGGGGCTTCTGCGCTTGGCGGTGCTTCTGCGCTTGGCGGGGCTTCTTTAGGCCCCGCCTGAGCTGGTCCGGCTATTTCTCAGCCTTTAGGCCACAGCCTGTGCAGCTGCTTCCGCTGCAGCAGGCAGGGCCGAGATAATCCGATCCATGGCCGCATCGTCATGCGCGGCAGAGAGGAACCAGGCCTCATAGGCACTCGGGGGCAGGTAGACCCCGGATTTGAGCATGGAATGGAAGAAAGCATTGTAACGGTAGGTCTGCGAGTTCTTAATATCCTCGTAGTTGTGCACACCGGTCTCAGCGGTACCAAAAGCAACCGAGAACAGGTTGCCCGCCCGCTGGAGCGAGTGGTTTACACCGGCGGCATTCAGAGCCTCGGTCAGGGCCTGCTGAAGCTGGGCCGAACGGGCATCAATGGTGGCGTAGACCGAGTCATCGGCGGCCCTAAGCGTTGCCAGGCCAGCGGCCATAGCAATCGGGTTACCCGAGAGAGTGCCCGCCTGGTAGACCGGGCCGGTCGGTGCCAGATACTCCATCACCTGGCGCTTACCGCCCAGAGCCGCAGTGGGCATGCCTCCACCAATAACCTTGCCAAAGGTGAAAATATCGGGGGCCCAGTTACCCTCGGAAGGAGCGGAGTAGCCCCAGTAGCCAGCAGAGGAGACGCGGAATCCGGTCAGCACCTCATCAAAAATCAGCAGAGCGCCGTTCTCGCTGGTGACCTGGCGCAGGAAAGCGTTGAATCCCTCGCCGGGAGTCACCACGCCCATGTTGCAGGGGGCGGCCTCGGTGATGATGGCGGCAATCTGGCCGGGGTGGGCGGCAAAGGCCGCGCGCACAGCCTCTTCGTCGTTGTAGGGCAGGACGATAGTCTCAGCGGCGGTTGCGGCGGTAACACCTGCGGAGCCGGGCAGGGAGAGGGTGGCAACACCCGAGCCTGCCTCGGAGAGCAGAGCGTCCACGTGGCCGTGGTAGCAGCCAGCAAACTTGATGATCTTGTCGCGGCCGGTGTAGCCGCGTGCCAGGCGGATAGCGGTCATGGTGGCTTCGGTGCCGGTGGAAACCATGCGCACCTGGTCTATAGTGCCCGGTGCAACAGCGTTAATACGGTTGACCACCAGCTCGGCCAGTTCGGTTTCGGCGGCGGTCGAAGCGCCAAAAGATAGGCCGTGTTCCACAGCGGCGTGCACCGCCTCGATAACGGCGGAGTGTTTGTGCCCCAGCAGGGCTGGGCCCCAGGAGCAGACCAAATCGACATAGTTGTGGCCATCGGCATCGGTCAGGTAGGGGCCGGATGCCTCCACCATAAAAGCGGGGGTGCCACCCACCGAGTTAAAGGCACGAACCGGGGAGTTCACGCCACCGGGAATAACCTGGGTGGAGCGGGCAAAAAGTTCTTCAGAGACGGTCATTGACCGGGCTTCCTTTCGTGGGGACGGCGCGCTCGGTATGGCAAGAGCGCCCCGGTGAGTCTGAATCTAAGCTAACCCGCTAGGGCTTCTGGCGCAACCAGGTAGCGGCTTCTGTGGCGTAGTAGGTGAGGATAATGGAGGCACCGGCCCGGCGAATCCCCATAAGGGCTTCTAGGGCTACGGCCTTGCGGTCAACCCAGCCAGCGGCGGCGGCGGCCTCAATCATGGCGTACTCCCCCGAGACCTGGTAGGCGGCCACCGGCACGGGTGAGAAGTCAGCAACCTCCCGCACGATGTCCAGGTAGGCGGTGGCCGGTTTAATCATGACCATATCGGCGCCCTGCTCAATATCAAGCTGAACCTCGTAGAGGGATTCGCGGCGGTTGGCGGGATCCTGCTGGTAGGTCTTGCGGTCCCCGGTGAAGGTGGAACCTACCGCCTCGCGGAAGGGACCAAAGAAGGCAGAGGCGTACTTGGCGGAGTAGGCCAGGATAGAGACATCGGTGAAGCCGGCCTGGTCTAGGGCGGTACGCATGGCGGCGATTTGGCCGTCCATCATGCCCGAGGGGCTGACCGTGTGAGCACCGGCTTGTGCCTGGGAAACAGCCATCTTGCAGTAGGCCTCTACCGCCGCATCGTTATCAACCACGGTATTACCCTGGGGGTCGGTGGTCAGCGGGCCGCAGTGGCCGTGGTCGGTGAACTCGTCCAGGCAGGTGTCGGCCATAACAACCACGGAGTCCCCGAAGTGCTGGCGCACAGTGGCGATAGCGCGGTTGAGAATGCCCTCCGGTGCCCAGGCGGCAGAGCCGATTGCATCCTTATCTTGGTCGCGGGGAACACCAAAGAGGTCGATACAGCGCACACCGGCATCCAAGGCCTTTTGGACCTCACCAATGACGGTGTCTAGGGTGTGCTGGTACTGGCCGGGCATGGATTCAATGGCGACCGGGGCGTCGATGCCGTCGCGTACAAAGAGAACCTGGACCAGGTTGGCAGGGGTCAGGGCGGTTTCTGCGGTCAGCGCCCGCATGGGGGCAGTGGTGCGCAGGCGGCGGGGGCGGACGGGTAAGGATGAAGGCTGGAACACTGTTTTGTACTCTCTAGGATGCGGACTGGGAGGCTAAGAAGGCGGCTGTTGCCAGGGCTGCCGGGGCGGGGCTGGTGGCTACCGAAATCTTATGCGGGCGGGCAGGCTGGGTCAGGGCCTCCGCCGCAGCCCGGGTGCTGGCACCAATAGCGACGGTGGGCGGTAGGGCAAAACCAACCGACCGGGCTAGGGTTTTCAGGAGCAGGGGTGAAGTCGCTACCAGAACGTCCACTTCTGCCAGGGCTTCCCGGGCCTGCTCCAGCGTGAGGGCCACAGCATCGTCCTGGGCCTGAGAATCCTGGGTATCTTCGGGTTCGGCTAGGGGCAGGTCAGCCGGGTAGGGCACCATGTCGTAGACGGCCAGCGGAGCAACGGTGTAGCCGTAATCGGTCAGGCCATCTTCAAGGACGGGGCTGGCGGTAGTACCCTGCACGGCCAGGACCTTTTCGGTGGTGGGGTTTTCCCACTCTTCGTCAATTAGCCATTCTTCAATCATGCCGGCGGCAGACTGGGTGTGGGGAACAAAATCAACCAGCAGGCCGCGTTCGGTCAGGGCGGCTTCGGTAGCCCGGCCTACCGCCGCGATCTGGGCTGCTCCCAGGAGCTGAACCAGGGGCTGACCAATCTCTTGGGCCAGTTTTTCAAGGCCCAGCACCCCGTTGGCAGAGGTGAAAGTGACCCAGGAAAACTCACCGCGCACCAGGGCAAAGGCGATTTCTTCCCAGTCCTCAGGTTGGCGGGCAACCGCCTGGAGGACGGGTGCGCACAGCACCCGAGCGGCGGGGTCGTGGGCCTGGACTTGACGGGTAAAAGCGGCGGCCTGGTGAGGGGTTCTGGTAATCAGGTAGGTGCTCATTTTTGTTCTCCTAACCCTGCCAGCTCAGCAGCGCCATCTGCCAGTAATTCCTCAGCTGCACGCACCCCCAGCTCGTAGGCGGTTTCTGGGCTGAGCGTGGCGGTAGCTACTCTATGTCGCATGACTTGGGTTCCTGCGGGGTTGGCAACGGCCACCGAAAGTTCGAGCTGACCGCTCTTGACCTGAGCGTAGGCCCCAATAGGCGCGGCGCACCCGGCTTCAAGACGACGGAGCAGAGCACGCTCAGCAGTCACAGCAAGCTGGGTCTTAGTGTGGTTAACCGCCAGCACAGCGGTACCCAAGGCAGTTTTTTCCGCCCCCTCAAGTTCCTTAGAACGAATTTCCAGGGCGAGGGCGCCCTGCCCGGGGGCCGGGAGCACCCGGTCGGTATCGAGGTACTCGGTAATGGTCTTTTCCAGGCCCAGTCGGCGCAGGCCAGCGGCGGCCAGTACCACAGCGTCGCAGTCACCGGTGATAGCGCCCAGTTTCTTCTCGCCGTGCAGGCCGTGAGCGCCCACCCCATAGGCTTCATTCCCGGCCACCCGGGCCAGGCGGGTGCCCACATTGCCGCGAATATCGACGATGGTTAGGTCGGGGCGCAGGGCCAAGAGCTGAGCGGCACGGCGCGGTGAGCCGGTCCCCACCCGGGCCCCGGCTGGCAGAGTATCTAGGGTCAGTCCGTCACGAGCGCACAGGGCATCCCGAGGGTCTTCACGCAGGGGTGTTGCGGCTACGGTTAGCCCTGGGCAGGGAGCACTTGGTAAATCTTTGAGGGAGTGCACGGCAAGATCAACCTCCCCCTCCAGCAGGCGGCAACGCAGGGTCGCGGCGAAGACACCGGTGCCACCCAGTTGCGATAGGGGGCCGGTCAAGACGTCCCCTTCCGTTTTCACCGTAACGGTGTCCAAAACTAGGCCGGTTGCTGAGCGTATCTGCTCCACGGCCCAGGCTGTCTGGGTGGTTGCCAGGGCTGAGCCTCGTGTGCCCACCCTGTAGTGCTGAGCTACCATCGCTGAATCCTCGTTGTTTTTTGGGTCCTCTAGACTACCCTGCCCCGGTCCCCTAGACGGGAACCGGGGCCAGTAGGGTAAGGAGCCAATCGGTGCCTGTGCTTTCTTAGCGGGTTCCGCCGGTGATGTCGCCGGTGTAGTTGGCAATCACGGGCTTCTCAGAGCCTGGGCGGGTAGATTTGCAACAGTTGGGATTGCAGAAGTCAAACCAACCCTTGCCACCGCAGACACTGTCTCTGGCTTCTTGCACGCCTTGGGCATCCTGAGCCGGAGCGGTGGAGGCAACACGTTCAGCAATCAGCTGGCGCAGGCCTTCCACATAGGCGGGGTGAGTGCCGGGGGTCGGGGTGCGCGTGGCTACAAAGCCGAGGCGTTCGCAGGTATCCAAAGCCTCAGTATCAAGATCCCACATGACCTCCATATGGTCTGAGACGAATCCCAGGGGAACTAGAACCACGCCATCCACTGCACCTTCGAGAGCCTCAAGGGCATCGTTGACATCCGGTTCAAGCCAGGGCATGGTGGGCGGGCCAGAACGGGACTGGTAGACCAGCTCCCAATCCACCTTATCCAGCAGATCGGGGTCAATCTGCTGAACGCCGGACAAAACCGCGCGGGCGGCCTGCAGATGCTTTTCTACATAGGCACTGCCGCCTTCGTAGTCCACCCCGCGTGGGCCTGCTTCGTTTGCGGCGCTGGTAGGGACCGAGTGGGTGCAGAACATCACACGAATTTTACCGTTACCGGCGGCAGGTTTCTGGGTCTGAGTCAGGCGAGCGCGTACGTCTTTGAGGCCCTCAACTAGTCCCTCAACAAAGGGTGTGATAAAGCCGGGGGTGTCAAAGAACTGCCTGACCTTGTCAATCTGTAACTTGCCTTCTAAGCCCAATTTTTCTAGGGCAAGGCCGTAGTCCTCCCGGTATTGGCGGCAGGATGAGTAGCCGGGGTAAGCACTGGTTGCTAAGACCAAGATTTTGCGTTTACCGCGCCGGTAGGCATCTTCAACGACATCTGGCACGTAGGGATCCCAGTTGCGGTTAGCCCAGGTAATTTCAATATCTGGGCCTTTTTCGGCCAGAGCTTCTTGGAGGGCCCCAAGCAGGGCACGGTTCTGGGCGTTGATGGGTGAGACTCCCCCATTGGCGCGGTAGTGGGTTGCTACCTCTTCCAGGCGTTCGTCGGGGATACCGCGCCCGGCGGTAACATTACGCAGGAAGGGAATCACATCCTCCTGGCCTTCGGGGCCGCCGAAGGAGGAAAGGATGACCAGGTCGTAGTCAACAGGGACCGAAGCGCGAGGGCGGGTCAGATTCTCTTCGCCGTGGTAAGAACCCAAAGTAGTCTGATCTAGTGTGGCGGGGCCGTTAGATGCAGTGTTGTTAGGGTCGGTCAGGTTGGGAATAATATCTTGAGGAATTTGAGTAGTCATTTAGGCAAGTACCTGCACAATCTCTGCCGCCGGGATACGGCGACCGGTGTAAAAGGGGGTCTCTTCGCGGACGTAGAGGCGGGCCTCGGTGTTTCGGAAGTGACGCATCATATCGACCAAATCTACCAGTTCTGGGGCTTCAAGAGCCAGGACCCATTCGTAGTCGTTCAGGCCGAAAGTGGCGATAGTGTTGGCCAGGACCTGGGGGAAGTCCCGCCCCTTCATACCGTGGTTCTTAAGCATTTCGGCACGGCGTTCGGCGTTCATGTAGTACCAGTCCCAGGAACGTACGAAGGGGTAGACGCAGACCCAGGCTTCGGGAGCGATCCCCTTGGCAAAGCAGGGGGCGTGCTGGCGGGTGAACTCGGCATCGCGGTGAACACCCATGGTGGACCAGACAATTTTGGTGCCGGAGAAAGCGGCGGTGCGGCGGATTTTACGGACAGCGGCTTGCAGGGCTTCTGGCTTCTCGCCGTGAATCCAGACCATGATGTCTGCGTTATCGCGCATAGCCGAGACATCGTAGAAGCCTCGCAGGGTTACGCCCTCTGCTTTAAGGGCTTCTTCGAGCTGTTCGAGTTCGGCGGTGGCGGCAGCACCGGTTACATCAGCTACAGGTGCGGTGTCGCGGGCGAAAACGGTGTAGAGGGCATAGTAGAGCTGGGAATCGCCCTCGGCGGGTGCACCGGGAACCTGCCCCTGAACCTTCTGGGGCTGGCCGGGGTGTGATCCGTGGCCTGTAGTGCCGTGGCCCTGCTGTGCGGTGGGATGTGACATTGAGGGGACCTTTCTGTCCTGGGGTGTGATGGTTAGTCCTTGTGGGATGCAGTGGGCTTCTTGCGTTCTGCAAAGCTGCGGATATGAGCTTGTGTGTCTGCAGTCACGGCAGCTAAACCGGTGCCGGCGATCCAGGCTCCCACTGCGGTAGCTCCCGGTAGGTCTTCGAGAGCCGAGCGGAATCCGGCGACCCGTTGGCGGTGCCCGGGTGCGGTAGCCGGTAGGGCGCTTGGCCAGCGCACTACGTCGGCGGCTACCAGCTGGCTCTTACTGATGGGAACGCCCAGGAGCTGACCGGCATCGTGCAGGGCCAGGGTAACGAGTTGATCATCGTGCAAGGCTAGCTCTGAGAGGGGTGAGGTGTCGTGTTCCTTACCGCGCCCGTAGGAGAGACGGACCAGGTGGCGGCCCTCCCCCGCTTTTTCTGCGACCCAGTCCCATTTGGCGGTGGCGTGGGTCAGAGCCTTGGCACGGACCGTTGTGACGGCTTCGCTGACCAGCAGTCCGGTTCCGCGGGGGGCTGAGTCCAGTGCTGGTTGGTCAAGGACCAGGGAAACCAGTGCGACCTCGGGGCCGGGTGTGATGGGAGGTAAGGACGAGGCAGGCAGGTGAGGCCCGAGCAGGCGAATGCTGGTTTGGGCATCGGTTGCTACCACCAGGAGTTCACCGTGAATCATGGCCGATTTCTCGCCGTATTCGGGCTGGCGCTGGATAGCAGTCCAGGCGCCGGTGACGGGGTCACGGTCAACGGCGATGGTGTCAAAGCCGGTCACAATACGTACCCGGTGCCGTAGCAGTTCATCGACCAGTGCCTCGGAGAGCTGGTTCATGCCGCCCTCGATGCCTGCGATCTGGGTTCCTGCCGGTGAGGCTGCCCGCATACGGGCCGACGCGGCAGCTAGGGATCCCAGTTCTTTAAGACCCTCAAGCAGGCCGGGGGCGATGGTTGCAATTTCTAGCTGATCAGGGTGCACAGCGTGAACACCCGAAACGACGGGAGCAACGAGTCGGTCCAGAACCTGCTGGCCCATGCGGATACGGACCAGGTCGCCCAGCGTTTTGGCGTGGGTACCTGCGGAGCGGGGCAGAACCATGTCCAGTTTGGCTCGCCGGTAGCCGGAGCGGTCCAGAATCTTTTTGAAGGCTGGGTCATCAAAGCTACCGGGGATACCCAGCACACCGGTGGACGGTGAGGGAAAAGCTCCCTGGGGCAGGTAGAGCCAGGAACCGCGTGGCTGAGGGGTGACGATACGGTCAGCTAGGCCCAGCTCGGTCAGCAAATCTTTGACCGCTGTGGTGCGAGTTGCAAAGGATTCAGCACCGGAGTCCAGCACCAGCCCTGCAAGCTGGTGGGCACCGACAGCGCCACCCAGGTGGCTTTCGCGTTCCACCAGAGTCACTTTTTTACCGGCTTGGGCGAGTTGGCGGGCGGCTAAGAGGCCCGAGACTCCACCGCCAATCACCAGGGCGGTGTTCTGCGGTCTGGTGCCGTGTAATTCCTGTGCCATTGCCTGCCTCAGCTAGCCTTGCGGGTCTGGGTGTGGATGTATTCGACGAGTCTGGTTAGTACGGTGGGATCGGTGGTGGGCGGTACGCCGTGTCCCAGGTTGACCACGTGGGCCGGTGCGCAACGGCCTTCTTCAAGAACGCTGTCGGTGTGTGCGGCCAAGGCATCCCAACCTGAGGCTAGCAGGGCGGGGTCGATATTACCCTGCAGGACAATGCCGCCGCCGAGTCTGCGCTGGGCTTCAGACAGGGGAAGACGGTAGTCCACGCCGATAACGTCTGCGCCGGCCTCGAGCATGGCCGGTAGCAGTTCGGCGGTGCCGGTACCAAAGTGAATGCGGGGCACACCGTAGTGCTCAATGGCGGCCAGGGTGACAGCTGAGTGGGGCTGGACGAAGCGGCGGTAGTCAGCTTGGCCTAGGGAGCCGGCCCAGGAGTCAAAGAGCTGGACGGCCGATGCGCCAGCCTCGATCTGGGCGGCAAGGAACTGGGCTGAGGTGCGGGCGGCCCACTGACCCAGAGCTTCCCAGGCTTCTGGGTTTGCATGCATCATGGTGCGCGGGCGCAGGTGGTCGCGCGAGGGCCCGCCTTCGACCATGTAGGCGGCCACGGTGAAAGGGGCACCGGCAAACCCGATGAGCGGGGTGGACCCCAGCTGTTCAACGGTTAGGGCTACTGCTTGACGGATGGGATCAAGTGCTGAGTCTTCAAGCTCGGGCAGATTTTTGATGTCTTCAAGGGTGCGCACGGGGGCATCGAGGACGGGGCCGCGCCCGGGCACGATATCTACGCCGACACCCGCAAGCTTCATGGGGATAACGATGTCGGAGAAGAAGATAGCGGCATCGACACCGTGGCGGCGAACCGGCTGGAGGGTAATCTCAGCGGCTAACTCAGGGTTGAGGCAGGAATCAAGCATGGGGATTCCCTCGCGTATCTGGCGGTATTCGGGCAGGGAGCGCCCTGCCTGGCGCATGAACCAGACCGGTGAGTGATCTGCGGAGCGGCCGGTGAGGGTGCGAATCATGGCGGACTCACCGGTATGTGCGGTTTTGAGAGGGTGATGGGTGGGTAGATGGGCGAGCTGCTCATCGGTAAGTAGGGCGCGCTGACGCAGGGGGGCGGTATTGGTCTGACTCATATCTTCCATTCTGCCAAGTTTATGCCAAAACTTTAGAGACAAACTGTCGTTGAGTCGCTGGTGCAGGGGTGGATGCTTCTTTTCACAGGGGCTAGCCGAGGGAAACGCACAAAGTAATTGACAACTTTCGAAGAACCTTTTGCCCCATATTTGCACACTTCAGGCCACTTTTGAGAACCTTAGTGACAGACTGTCAGCGATAAAGCTCATTTGCCCCCTTATGATAGAGACGTTGTGACCATTTTTAGCCTTGTAGCATCGCATCGCTCTGTTGACCTCACCACCGTGGCTTTTCTCAGCGAAGGAGTTGAGAAAATTCAGCGAAACCTTGAGAAAACCGGTGTTCGTGGTGAGGTTATTTTGTCTACCTGCAATCGGCTAGAACTCTACGCAGAAATCCCCAGCAAACCGGGCGCTACCGAGCAAAACATCAGCAACGATGTCATCACAGTTGCTGAGCGTATCTTTGAGCTGATTGCTAGAGGTTCCGGCCTCTCCTACGACATCGTTGAGAATAGCTTCGACATTCTGGTCAATGCCGATGCCGCCCACCACCTTTTCACTGTGGCTTCTGGCCTTGAGTCCGCTGTGGTTGGCGAGCGCGAAATTACCGGCCAGGTTCGCAGGGCCCTTACCTTAGCGCAAGATAAGGGGCGGGCTACAGGCAACCTGGTCAGGCTTTTTGACCACGGCGCGCAGACTGCTCGTAAGGTTGGCCAGCGCACATTGCTGGGTTCGCGCGGTCGTTCTATTGTTTCTGTTGCCCTTGATATGGCAGATGAGGTGGCCGAGAAGTCCTGGCAGGATCGTCGGGTGCTGGTTTTTGGCACTGGAGCCTATGCTGGCGCGACTGTAGCGGCCTTGCACAGCAGGGGAACCAGCGATATCTGGATTTATTCGCGTTCTCATCGTGCAGCTACTTTTGCCGACAAACGAGGCGTTTTTGCCGTGCCCCACGGCCAGCTCCATGAGCAGATGCGAAAGGCGGACATCATTATTGGGTGCTCTGGTGGCGCTTCACCCATGCTTCCCATTGAGATTCCCGAAGGAAAGCGCGTTATCCTCGACCTGGCCCTGACCAGGGACTTTGCGCCGGAGGTAGCTGATCTTCCCCAGGTCGAGCTCATCACGCTGGAGTCGGTGCGCCTGGCCGCCCCCGAAGAAACCGTGGAGTCGGTTAATACTGCCCGCACAATTGTGGACGAAGAAGCTGCCGAGTTTTCCGTCAAAGAGAAGGCTCGCAGTGTAGACGCTGCTATTGTTGCTCTGAGGCAGCACACCATGAGTGTGCTTGATGCTGAGGTAGCGAAGGTACATAACCAGTACGGTTGCACTGCCGCTACCGAGCAGCTTGAGCTGGCCATGCGTCGCATGGTCAAGTCGCTGTTGCATACGCCCACCGTTCGAGCCCGTGAGTTGGCTCGTGACGGTAGGACCGATGAATATGTGGCAGCGCTAGAAGCTCTTTACGGCATCGAAGTTCAAGAGAACTCCGCTGACGAGGTATCGCCTCAAACCGATGCCTCCTAGCGAGCGGCCACGCCAAGGGCCGCTTTAGCCTTGTCCACATCCACCGTTCCAGAGGTCCGGCCACACACAATGTCCGCATACTTTCCCGACCAGCCAGCTCAGGGCGATTCTAACGGGATTAGTCGCCTACCCAAAGATTTACGTCGCCAACAGCTGATTAGCAATGCGGCCCGCGTTTTTGCTTCCCAGGGCTACCACTGCACCACCATGGATCATATTGCTTCGGCATCGCAGGTCACTAAGCCTGTGCTCTATCAGCATTTCACTGGTAAGAGGGATCTTTACCTAGCTGTTCTCGATGAACAGATTGAACTGCTCCTTACAAACCTTGTTAGCCCCTTGCACGGAACCAACGTCAATAAGGAACGCGTCAAAGGCGTTATCGAGGCTTTCTTTAATTTCGCGCGCACCAATGTGGTGGGTTACCGCATTATTTTTGAGTCTGATATCCAGACGGATTTTGCTGTTCAAGAGCGTACCGAGGGCATGCACACCCGGATCGCTGAGCACATCGCACATGTTCTGGCACCCAATGCAGGCATGGACTTTAGCGAAGCTATGATGACTGCTCGCATGCTCACCGGCATGACGCAGGCCGCCGCTCACATGGTGGTAGGCACCGAAACTTCTGCTGAGCAGCTAGCGCTTGCCGAGAGAGCTGTTTTCCGGCTTGCCTGGGGTGGCATCTCAATTATTGACGAAGATTGGGAGTAGGCGGGCCTACCCCGCGTGCTTGTCAGCTCAGACCGAAACCTGCCACGAGCTGCCGCTCCCCTGCCGTAGACTGAGGAACACTGCCAGAGCCCGCGCCAGGTGGGCCCAAACCGAAGGAAGTATCCCGTGGAAATCAAAATTGGTGTACTGAACGTTCCCACCCAGGTCGTTATCGAATCTGATGAAAGCGCCGAGCAGGTTCGCGCTAAGGTGGCAGAAGCTCTGCAGACCGGAGGCCTGCTGGAACTGACCGACTCCAAGGGCGCCACAACCCTAGTTCCCGGGGCTCAAATTGGCTTTGTGGAGCTGGGTATTGAGTCCAAGCACCGGGTAGGTTTTGGCATCGGCTAAAC
>NZ_JBLXXR010000009.1:0-79658 GCF_048513535.1 Rothia sp. CCM 9416
GCCCCATAGCCAGTGAAGGCACCCAAGGCTCAGCCAGTGGCTGGAACCCGCTGATAGTGTCAGCGGCATCTTCAAGTGCCCAGGTGGCGGCCTCGACTGCCATATAGTGGGCTGACTTAATCTCTGCGGGGGTCAGCGGGTTCACCCAGGAACGGTACTTGGTGGAGGCGTGTTTAAACTGGCTCAGGTTAGCGTCCCGGGACACGAAATCTTCTAGCTGGCGCACAATGATGCCGGTCTGCGCGCGGGCAATAATCGTGGCTGTAGCGACCGCTTGATCGTCCAGACGGCGCGGATTGGAGTGGAGCGAAGCGGTCCCGACCTTTGAGGTGGCATCGGGAAAGGTCGCAATATAGAGAAAATGCTCTAGGTTAACGTAATCTAACGCTGCCGGGGTCATCTGCGCCCCTAAATGCACCCGGTGAATGGGAGCAAACTCGTCGCGGGCCAGGCAAGTGGGGCACTGCTTACCTTTTGGCACCAGGGCGGAGCTGGGGCAGGGCAGGTGAGTAAAACCGGGTCCATCAGTCTTGGCTTGGGCATAACCGGTGCAGTAGGTTCCCGCAGATTCTTCCCCGGGCTGTAGAACCCGAACCCCTAGGAAGGCACCCGGGGTGATAGGTAGGGTATGAACCTGCCCCGCTGGCTTACCGGCTTGGAGAGGTTCAACTGTCAGAACCGGGGCGCGCTCCCGCCAGGTGATATCTCGCCACACAAAATCGTGCCCCATAAGAACATCATCGAGAAGACCGTACACCGAAAAGCCCCTTTTCCCTTGCCTGCTTGGTGAGTTACCAGGTTATCTTATGCCCCGAGTAGTGGAGGCAGGCCCTGGCGGAGCTGGTGAGCGGCCTTGGAAACATCGGAACTCTGGGTGAGGGCGCGAACCACGACGATCCGGCTGGCTCCTGCCTGTACTACCTGCGGCAGGCTTTCCTGGTTGATAGAGCCAATAGCAAACCAGGGTTTGCGCGGTTGCTGGGCGGCGATGTAGCTGATGTAGTCTAGGCCAGCGGCCGGACGGCCGGGCTTGGTGGGAGTTTCCCAGACCGGGCCGCAGGCGAAGTAGTCAACCTCGGGGTGACTCAAAGCTGCTAGACCCTGGGCCGGTGTGTGCGTTGATAGGCCCAAGAGCACATCGGGGCCTAGCAAACTACGGGCCTGATTGGGTGTCAGATCGGTCTGGCCCATATGGAAAATATCTGCCCCTACCAGTGCGGCAATATCGGCCCGGTCATTGACTGCAAAAAGTTTGCCCGCCCGGTGGGCAATCTCTTTTAGTAGTGCGAGTGCTTCAAGTTCTTCATTGACCGGCAGGGTCTTATCGCGCAGCTGGATAATATCCACGCCCCCGTCAAAAGCCTTGGTCAAAAATTCTGTGAGGTCCCCCTGCTCGGTGCGCGCATCAGTGCACAGGTAGAGCTGAGCCGCGGCCAGTAATTCAAGGCCTTGAGCGCGCGTATATGACGGCTCTGTGACGTTAACAAAATTCTTTTGGGGCATTTTTACCTCCCGAGTCACGTATCTATTTTTTTCAGACACTGTTACTTCCTATACTAGGGGCAGAACATACGGGAGCGCGCGGCACCTGTGCCCAAAGCGCGCTGAGAGGGCGAAAGCCGACCGTCAACTTGATGCGGGTCATGCCGCCGGAAGGATCTGTTCACCATGTCCAGTACCCTGCTCAACTGCCAGAAGGAACCAAGGATAGGTTCTTCGGGGCAAGACCCTGAAGCGACACCACCCAAGCAGGCCGACATCGTCCTTATCGGTGGGGGAGTCATCGGGCTCAGTACAGCCTGGCATTTGCTCCAGGCCGGACGGCAACCCATTGTGTTAGACCCGCACCCGGGTAGCGGTGCCTCCTTTGCCGCCGCCGGAATGCTGGCCTCTATCTCAGAAGTGCAGTACCGCCAAGAGGCCCTGCTCCCGCTGATGCGTACCTCCGCCCAGCTCTACCCCGAATTTGTCGCAAGGTTAGAGGCCACTAGCGGCCAGAGCGTCGGGTGGAGGCCCACCGAAACCCTTGTGCTGGCCTTTGACCGGGCCGATGCCCAGCACCTGACTGAACTTGCCACCTACCAGCAAGAACTGGGGCTCACACCAGAGCCCATCGGAGCCCGAGCTGCTCGCCGCCGCGAACCCGTCCTCAGCCCCTCGCTAGCCGGAGCCGTTGCCATAGCCCAAGACCACCAGATAGACCCACGCCGCCTGATGCGCGCCCTTGACCAAGAGCTTGCGGGAAGGGTTATTCGTGCAAGTGCGCAGGGCATCACCCTAGAAGACGGCACGGTTACCGGTGTGAGCTGGGTTGATGCCGATGGGAACCAAGGGAGCATGGCCAGCACCCAAGTGGTAGTTGCCAACGGGCTTGCCGCAACCCAACTGCACGGCCCGGACTCGCTAGAAAGTCTGCCGCTGAGGCCCGTCCACGGCGATATTCTGCGCCTAACGGTCCCGCCCCACCAACGGCCCTTCCTCACCCGGACCATCCGAGGGGTTGTCCGGGGCAACCCCGTCTACCTGGTTCCGCGCAAGGACAACACCCTGGTCCTAGGAGCCACCATGCGAGAAGACCAGCAAACCGGACTGAGCGCAGGCGGAATCTACCAGCTCCTGCGCGACGCCCACGAACTCGTGCCCGCCCTGAGCGAACTCGAAATACACGAGGCCACAGCGCGCGCCCGACCGGGAACCCCCGATGACATCCCCCTCATCGGCCAGCTCACCCACCGGGGCCAGCCAATCACCGGCGCTCTGCTAGCCACCGGCTTCTTCCGCCACGGAATCCTCCTGGCCCCCTGGGCCGCCCAACTCATCACCCGCCAGCTCACCGGCCAGACCACAGAACAAGACCTGGCAGACCTAGCTACCTGCAACCCCTACAGGTTCGCTCAACCCGATACCCTCTAACCCTGACACTCTGCTAAACCCGCCCCTGCCCTCAAACCGAAAGGCACACCCATGAACATCCTGCTCAACGGCCAACCCACCACCCTCCCCGAAACAGCAACCGTGCTCACCGCCGTCGAACACCTCCACGGCAGCTCACTAGCCCAAGAAGACACCCGCCGAGGAATCGCCATAGCCCGCAACCAAACCGTCATACCCCGAAGCACCTGGCAAGACACACCGCTAGCCGAGGGCGACACACTCGAAGTCATCACCGCAGTCCAAGGAGGCTAGTACCATGACCGGCATCAAGGACCAGCTCATCATCGACGGAGTAAGACTCAACTCCCGGCTCATCATGGGAACAGGCGGAATCACCTCCCTGACCAACCTAGAAGAAGCCCTCACCGCATCGGGCACCGAACTCACCACCGTAGCCCTACGCCGCTACACACCCACCACCAGCGAATCACTCTTCTCCATCATCCAACGCAAGGGCATCAAAATCCTGCCCAACACAGCCGGCTGCTACACCGCCAGAGACGCCACCCTCACCGCAGAACTCGGCAGAGAAGCACTCGAAACCCACTGGGTCAAACTCGAAGTCATAGCCGACGAAACCACCCTGCTCCCTGACACCCTCGAACTACTCGAGGCCACCGAACAGCTCGCCTCACGCGGCTTCACCGTCTTCGCCTACACCAACGATGACCCCATCGTGGCACGCCAACTCGAACGCGCCGGCGCAAGCGCCATCATGCCCCTAGGCGCACCCATCGGCACCGGCCTAGGAATCCTCAACCCCCACAACATCCAAATGATCGCAGAGCAGACCGAGCTACCCGTCATCCTCGATGCCGGAATCGGCACAGCCTCAGAAGCCGCGCTCGCCATGGAACTCGGATGCAGCGCCGTCCTGCTGGCCTCAGCAGTCACCCGCGCCCAAGACCCAGTCGCCATGGCACAGGCCATGCGCCACGCCGTCCAAGCCGGCTACCTGGCCCGGCAGGCCGGCCGCATCCCCAAACGACACCACGCCCAAGCCTCATCACCCATGCAAGGGCGCATCTTACAGGGCACCCCCACCGCCCAGGACCTCACCCACCAGAGCTAAAGGCAGAGCATGAGTCAAGAACTACCACCCCTAGCACCGCTGGTTGAACCCCTCCCGCACCTGAGCGAACTCCAAGCCCGCATCGGTGCACGGCACACCAGCCTGCCCGGCATCGGAGAAACCGGCCAAGGCCGCCTCGCCGCCGCCCGCGTCCTGATCATCGGAGCAGGAGGGCTCGGCTCACCACTGGCCCTCTACCTCGCCGCCGCAGGAATAGGCCACCTGGACATCATCGACGGAGACACCATCGAAGAATCCAACCTCCAACGCCAAATCATCCACCGCTGGCAAAACGCCGGAAAAAACAAAGCCATATCCGCCGTCGAACAAGTCCAAGCCCTCAACCCCTCCATCAAGGCCACAGCCCACCCCTTCTACCTCACACCCCACAACATCGAAAACCTGCTCGCCTCCTACGACCTCATCATCGACGGCTCAGACAACTTCGCCACCCGCTACCTGGTAGCTGACACCTGCGAAATACTCGGCAAACCCCTCATCTGGGGCACCCTCTCCCAATACACAGCCCAAGCCACCGTCTTCTGGTCCGCACCCCGCTACCTCAACAGCCACCCAAGACAAGGCTGGAGCCTGCGCGACCTCTACCCCGACATGCCCCACCCCCAATCCGTCCCCACCTGCGCCGTAGGCGGAGTACTCGGATCCCTCTGCGGAACAGTCGGCTCCATCATGGCCACCGAAGCCATCAAACTCATCACCGGCCTACCCCAACCACTACTGGGCACACTCTGGCTCTTCGACGCACGAACAGCAACCACCAGAACCCTGACCATCACCCCCGACCCCAACCGCCAACCCACCCGAAACCTCAAGACGGCGCTCGCAGAGATTCAGCGCTATTCGAGTGAGCAGGATAGCCAGCAGGTACCCTCCATCAGCTACGAGGACCTGCGGCTGAACCGGGAGCGTTACCAGCTACTTGATGTTCGCAGTCCGGACGAACGCCGGGGCGGCCACTACGAACACGATCAGCATCTGCCTCTTGACCAGCTTCTAGCAGAGCTGAGCAAGGGCAGAACACTGGGCGAACTTATGGAGAACCCCTCAGAGTTGCCGCTTGTGGTTTACTGTGCCGCCGGTAGCCGGTCAGCTCGTGCGGTCCAAGCTATTCTCGCTAGCACCCCGAACCAAAAGATCTACTCACTGACCGGGGGCTGGAAACCTTTCTAAAACCAGCAGGAAAGGCGGTGGGCGTGGGCTTGGCTGGCTAGCGTGGAGCAAACCAGTAAGATAGAGAGCATGTCACGACCTGTAGTACGCCTTGTTGGCCAAGGCATTCGTTATGCAACTAAGTTACGCGGGGGCGGTTCAGCTTTCCCCGGCCTGGTCATGGAAAAGCTCCACCCAAATTTTGTGGCCCAAGAACTCGCTAAACTTCCGCACGGCGTCGTTGTTGTCTCGGGCACCAACGGCAAAACCACCACCACCAAGATGGTGGTCCAACTGCTGGAGTCTCAGGGTCTAAAAGTTTTCACCAACCGGACCGGGTCTAACTTTGTGCGCGGTGTTGCTGCGGCCCTGCTAGGTGAGATGAGCCTGACCGGCAAGCTTGATGCCGACATCGCTGTTCTTGAACTTGATGAGGCTCACGCCGTTCACTTTGTGCGCATGGTCAAGCCCCGCTACTCGCTCTTGCTGAATGTTCTGCGCGACCAGCTTGACCGCTTTGGTGAAATCGATACCACCTGCCGCATGCTGGCCAGCGTTGCGGGCGCTACCACCGGCACTGTAGTTCTCAACCGCGAAGACCCGCGCATCCTCTCCCTAGCAGAGAACCTGCTTGAAGGCACCAAGACCAGCTACTTCGGTCTTTCCGATAAGCTCCGTGTGCTCTTCCCCTCAGATGATCAGATGCGTCTTGGCCCGGACGGTAAGGCTCAGGTGGTTAGCCGGCCTCAAAGGCCCGCAGCCGCGGTCACTCTCAAAGACTTTAAGGGTACCCAGGCAACCTTTGACCTTGACGGTCAGGAAGTGCAGGGCACCATCAACCTCTACGGTGTCTACAACATCTTTAACGCTGCCGCCGCTATAGCGCTGACCCGCGCAGTGATGGGGGAGAAGCTCAAGACCGATCAGCTACTGGCTGAGCTTGAACATATCACCCCTGCCTTTGGTCGCGGTGAAACCCTGACCGTTAAGGGCCAAACCCTCCAGCTTCTACTGGTCAAGAACCCCAGCGGCTTCCGCCTATCACTGGCCTCGGCCGACGCCCGGGACTACTCAACCATGATCACCATTAACGATGCCTACGCCGATGGGCGCGATGTGTCCTGGCTCTGGGACGTCGACTTCCACTCATTGATAAATGGTGGGGTCAGCATGGTTTCAGGCGTGCGAGCCTACGATATGGCCCTGCGCCTTGAACATGATGAGGTTCCTGTAGAAGCTGTTAACGAAGACCTGGAGCAGGCACTGGCTACCTTCATTACTCGGTCCCAGGGCCGCCCCATGCGCATCTTCTGCACTTACACCGCCATGCTTGCGATCCGAAAAGAACTAGCCAAGATTACCGATGTGGAGGCCATTTCATGAGCCAGCTCCAGAACCAGCCCGGCCACGAAGCCTCTGCTGATCTAGCAAGTGAAAAACACCTGAAGATTGTTCAGCTCTACCCGCGTGACATGAACATCTACGGTGACTGGGGTAATACTCTGTCTCTGTCTCGGCGTGCCAAGGCCCACGGTTTCTCCGTTGAAGTTGTGGACTACAATCCCGGTGACCCGTTCCCTAAGGACGGCGACATCTTCCTAGGTGGCGGCGGGCAGGACTCAGGCCAGTCCCGTATCCAGGACGATTTGCTGGCCCGCGCTGAGACTCTGCGCCAGCTCGCGGCTGATGGCACCCCCATGCTGGTCATTTGTGGGCTCTATCAGCTTTTCGGTCAAGACTTTAAAACTGTCAGCGGTCAGAGGCTACAGGGTATCGGTGTCTTCGATGCTCACACCGTGGGCAGTGAGGAACGCCTGATCGGAAATATTGTCGAGGAATCAGCTGAGTTCGGAATCCTTGTTGGCTTTGAGAATCACTCGGGTCTGACCTACCTGAACGGTGATACCAAACCACTGGCTACCGTTACCAAGGGAGACGGCAACAACAAGTCCGATACAGGGGAGGGCGCTCGTGTCCACAACGTAGTGGGAACCTATCTGCACGGCTCCCTCCTGCCTAAGAACCCCGCTATCTCGGATTTCTTAATCAAGCAGGCCGCGCTCAAAAAATACGGTGAATTCGTACCGGTAGACATTGACGACAGCCTGATTGAGCAGGCTCGAGCCTCCGCGATTGCTCGCCCTCGTTAAGGGCTCGGGGGCTAAACCGGGACCCGAAGACAGGGCCCATGCTGAGGGTTCTGCGAAGCAGAGCCGAAATCGCTAGAATAGAACGCGTCAAAAGGTGCCCGCATAGCCGGGAACTTCAAAAGCACAAGGAGAATCATGTCAGGTCATTCCAAATGGGCCACAACCAAGCACAAGAAAGCCGCTATTGACGCCAAGCGCGCCAAGGCCTTTGCCAAGTACATCAAGGCAATTGAAGTTGCTGCGCGCATGGGTGGCCCCGATCCGGCCGGTAACCCCGCCCTTGATCTGGCTGTTTCAAAGGCTAAGAAGAACTCTGTTCCCAACGATAACGTCGAGCGCGCAATCAAGCGCGGTGCCGGCCTGACCGGTGAAGCCATTGACTACACCGAAATCATGTACGAGGCTCGCGGCCCCCAGGGCACCGCTCTCTACATTGAGTGTCTGACCGATAACCGCAACCGCGCCGCGGCAGAAGTTCGTACAGCTGTTACCCGCAACGGAGGCACCATGGCAGACTCCGGCTCTGTAGCCTTCCTCTTTGAGCGCAAGGGCGTTGTTGAGGTCGCCAAGACTGACGGCCTGACCGAGGACGACGTGCTGATGGCTGTTCTCGATGCCGGTGCTGAGGAAGTTATCGACGAGGGCGACGTTTTCACCGTTGTCTCCGAGGCAACTGACCTGCCTGCTATCCGTAAGGCTCTGGTTGATGCTGAGCTGGAATACAACAATGATGACCCCGTCTTCCGCCCCACCATGAATGTGGATCTGGACGCCGAGGGCGCCAAGAAGTTCCTTAAGCTGGCCGATGCCGTTGAAGAACTTGATGACGTTCAGAACGTCTACTCCAACGCCGATATCAACGAGGCTGTTATGGCCGAGCTGGAAGCTGAGTAAAACCTAGCAATGGTCAAGGGTGTACCAACCGGCAGGCTTGTACCTGCCAGCACCTCAACCCGGCGCCCGGAAACCGCTGTGCAGCGGGTTCCGGGCGCTGCCCGTATTTTAGGTGTGGATCCGGGCTTGACCCGGTGCGGTTTTGGCCTGATTGATATGACGGCCAACCGGCAGGCTCACTTTGTCAAGGTGGGGGTGTCCGGAACGGCCGCGGCCGAAAGTCTTGACCAGCGCATTCTTAAGATTTTTCGGGCAGCGGAAGAATGGCTCGATACCTACCAGCCCGACGCTCTGGCCATTGAACGTGTGTTTGCGCAGGAGCAAGTGAATACCGTTATCGGTACCGCTCATGCCTCTGGTGTGGTGATAGTGGCGGCTGCGGCGCGCGGGGTACCGGTGCATTTCCATACGCCCTCCGAGGTTAAGGCCGCTGTGACAGGTTCAGGCCGGGCCGACAAGGCCTCTGTGGGCAGAATGGTCACAAGAATTTTGGGCCTTGACACCATGCCCAAACCTGCCGATGCCGCCGATGCTCTAGCCCTCGCGATTTGTCACGGCTGGCGTGGGGGTAGCATTGGTTCGGGCATTAATATGGCCGCCAAAACCCAAACCCACCAGGGATCCCAGCCTGCTGCATCCCGGCTTTCTGGGCAGCTAACGCCTGCCCAAAAGGCATGGTTAGAAGCTGAGTCGCGTGCTCGGCGCTCATAAACCCACCTTGTTTTAGTACATATATTCGAATAGACTGTTTCTATGATTAGCTCTCTCACCGGTACGGTAACCCACCTGGGCCTCGATACTGCCGTTATTGATGTCAATGGCTTTGGCATGCTTGTGCACTTAACCGCCCGAACTGCCTCCCATCTACGGCTGGGGGAGCAGGCTACCGTGCTTACCACCATGATTGTGCGCGAAGATTCTATGACTCTCTACGGTTTTGCTGAGGCCGCTGAGCGTGAGGTCTTTGACATGATGCTCTCGGTTTCGGGTATTGGCCCCCGTATTGCCTTGGCCGTGTTGGGTGTACACACTCCTGCCGAGGTTGAACGGGCTGTTGCTACCGGTGACGATAAGGCCTTTACCAGGGTGCCCGGTATCGGCCCCAAGGGGGCGCGACGTGTTGTGCTAGAGCTGGCAGGTAAGCTAATCCTCGCCGATGGTGCCAGCGATCAGCTACCCATCAACCAGGGCGTTAGCTGGAAACCCCAGGTACAAGATGCCCTGACCAGCCTGGGCTGGAATGAAAAGGATGCCGCAGCTGCTATCGAGTCCTTTATCGAACATAACCCTAAGGCCGAGACTATGGGCCTTGCCCAAGCCCTCCGCTCCGTGCTTGCTTCCCTGGGCAACCAGAGCACAACCGGCCGCTAGAATTTCTTGTTGCCTTCCCCTCGAATTTAAGAAGCCAGAAAAAGCATGAGTCAATTTCCCAACGCAGACGGGCCTGCCCCCGGAGGCCGCCTGGTCTCTATGGACGAAGAGCCAGAAGAGAAGATGATTGAGGCCGCCCTGCGCCCCAAATCACTTGATGATTTTGTGGGTCAGCACCGGGTGCGTCAACAGCTTTCGCTCGTTCTGGAAGCCTCAAAATTGCGTGGCCGCTCAGCAGACCATGTCTTGCTCTCTGGCCCACCCGGATTGGGTAAGACAACACTGGCTATGATTATTGCAGCCGAGATGGATGCCCCGCTCAGAATTACCAGCGGCCCGGCTATACAACATTCGGGTGATCTGGCTGCTATTCTTTCGTCCCTGACTCCCGGTGAAGTTCTCTTCTTGGATGAAATTCACCGTATGAGTAGGCCCGCTGAGGAAATGCTCTATATGGCTATGGAAGATTTTAGGGTCGATATTGTGGTGGGCAAGGGCGCTGGCGCTACCTCTATCCCGCTTGAGTTGCCGCCCTTTACCCTGGTGGGGGCTACCACGCGCGCTGGTCTGCTACCCGGTCCGCTCCGTGACCGTTTTGGGTTCACCGGTCACCTTGAGTTCTACTCTGTTGCTGAGCTGGAAAGCGTTATCCGACGGTCAGCAGGGCTCATGGAGCTCAATATTTCTTCCGAGGGCTTTGCCGAAATTGCTGGCCGTTCACGCGGTACACCCCGTATCGCTAACCGTCTCTTGCGTCGAGTGCGGGACTGGGCTCTGGTTCACGGCATCCAGCGCATAGACGCTGCCGCAGCAGCTACCGCCCTCAATATGTATGAGGTCGATGAGCGTGGCCTTGACCGGCTCGATCGGGCTGTTCTGACAGCGCTGATAACCAAATTCGGTGGTGGCCCGGTGGGGCTTTCCACCCTGGCAATTGCAGTAGGTGAAGAAACCGAAACCGTGGAAACCGTTGCTGAACCCTATCTTGTGCGAGAAGGCCTCATAGGTCGGACCCCCAGGGGGCGTGTGGCACTACCGCTTGCTTGGGAACACCTGGGCCTGGAGCCTCCTGAACTTCCCTAGTGACGAAAATAGGGAATGCTGGCCCTGTCGTTGGGTCCTAGCTCAGCTTTCTGGCATAGAATAGGAATTTAGTTTCTTGACCCTATCCCAAAGATAAGAGGACACCAGTGGAAAGCGGTTCACCCCTGTTTATGTTCCTGCTCCTTGGCCTGATGATGATTATTCTTATCGTGCTTCCGGCCCGCCGAGCTAAAAAGGCTCAGCAACAGCTTAAAGAGCGGCAGGAAACCATGGTTCCCGGCACTAAGGTAATGACCAATTTCGGTCTTTTTGGCACCCTTGATTCCCTGGATCGTGAGCAAAACGTTGCTTACCTGGAAATCGCTCCCGGCACCGTCGTTAAAGTTCACCTGATGACTGTAACGACCATTGAGGAGAGCAACAAGCCCACCGAGGAATCAGCAGCGCAAACCAAACCCACACTTGAGGGTCAGGTTGCCGATGACCCGGCCAACTAACTAATCACACTTCAAAGGTGCGCCATCTGTCCACGGTGGTGCGCCTTTTCACCTTCCAGTCACCATTTTGTAGAAAAGAAGAGGCATTCATGGCTAAGACAGCCACCGTAGCCAAGGCTAGGGGAGCACTTGCTTCCATGGCGCTTGTCTTGCTTATCGTTGCCGGTGGTATTTTCAGCACCACATCATCGGGCGGTAGCTGGTTACCTAAACTTGCACTTGATCTGTCCGGCGGCACCCAGCTTATTTTGGCACCCCAGGTTAATGACGCTGAGGGCGGTACCATTACGGCGGAACAGCTTGATCAGGCCGTTGAGATTATCCGCCAGCGTGTGGATGGTTCAGGTGTTGCTGAAGCCGAGATTACCACCCAGTCAGGGCAGAATGTTGTGGTATCCGTTCCCGGAACCCTGAGCTCGGAGACACGCAACCTGATACAGACATCAGCCCAGATGAGCTTCCGTGCGGTCATCAGCGCAGGACCAGCTGAAGCTGTTGCCGCTGATAAGGCTCTTGCAGAAGATGCCCTGCCCAAGCCCACTGCTGAACCTGCTGATGGCTCGGATACTAATTGGGTAACTTCTGAACTTTGGCGGCAGTATGAGGCTCTGGACTGCGCCCTCCCGGCTCATGTTGATACTTCCGCTCAGGATCCCCGGGCGGCTATTGTTGCCTGTTCTACCGATGGGACAGAGAAATATATTCTGGGTCCCATCGAAATTAACGGTACCGATATTGAGACCGCTAGCTATTCGCCGGTCACAAACTCCACCGGAATCTCGACCGGTCAATGGGGGGTAAACATTGTCTTTGACCCCGCTGCTACCGAAACTTTTAAGAACGTCACCACCCGTCTGAATGCTATTCGTGGTGCCAACCCTTCTGATGCACGGGCACGGTTCGCAATTATGCTTGACGGGCAGGTTCTGTCCTCACCTGTAACCCAGGCCGTGATCTCTGATGGTAAGCCGCAGATTACCGGTAACTTCACTGAGGAAACTGCAAAGAACCTTGCTGAACAGCTTAAATATGGGGCGCTGCCCATCAGCTTCACCATTCAGTCGGAGCAGCAGATTTCGGCTACCCTGGGTGCTGAACAACTCAAGATGGGTCTGATCGCCGGCCTGATCGGCCTGCTCTTGGTTTTTGTCTATTCGCTTTTCCAGTACCGTCTGGTTGGCCTAGTCAATATCACCTCAATCTTGGTGGCGGGTTTACTGTCCTACGGTGTTATCGTTCTGCTGGGTTACGTGATGAATTACCGCCTCTCCTTGGCAGGTGTAGCCGGTCTGATCGTATCTATTGGCCTGATGGCTGACTCTTTCATCGTTTACTTTGAGCGTATCCGCGATGAGATTCGGACGGGTCGAACGATCCCAGCGGCCATTGATCATGGCTGGCACAGGGCGAAACGGACGATTATGGCTTCTAAGGCGGTCAACCTCCTTGCCGCTGTGGTTCTCTACTTCGCGTCAGTGGGTAACGTACGAGGCTTTGCCTTTACCCTCGGTCTTACCGCCGTTTCGGACCTGATCATCACTTTCCTCTTTATCCACCCGGTGATGGTTCTGCTGGGGCGTAAGGACTACTTTGCTAGGGGCGGGCGTTTCTCGGGCATGGACCCTGTGGCTCTGGGCTCAACTCCGCTTTACCGTGGTGCCGGACGCGTCCGTACCGTCCAGGAAAACCAAGAACGTCTCAGCCTAGCTGAGCGCAAGCGACTCGAACGCTTGGCCGCTGAAAAGCAGGAACAGGAAAACACTTCGGAAGAAGCAGAGTCACCCAAGAACGAGGAGGCCAATCGTGGCTAATGTACTGGCTCAGTTTGGCAATGATCTTCACTCAGGTCGCCGGTCGTTCGGCTTCGTAGCTCTGCGTAAGCGCTTACTGACCATAGCTCTTTTGATGACTGTAGCGGCCGCTCTCGTCCCGTTTATCCGTGGCGGTTTTAACCTGGGTATCGAGTTCCGGGGCGGTTCTGAATTTACTGTCTCCCAAACCCAGAACACCGATATTGCTGTAGGTGAGCAGGCTATCGCCCAGGCCGCCCCCGAAGCTAGTGATGTGCGCGTTACCAACATTGCCGATGGCACTATTCGCGCTCAGATGGGTGAGCTCACCGACGACGAAACTTTAGCAGTTGGCCAGGCTCTGCAAAAAGCCTACGGTGTAGGTAGTGACAAGGTGACCTCATCGTTTGTGGGCCCCACCTGGGGTGAGGGCGTTACCAGGCAGGCCCTTGTGGGTCTGGCATGGTTCATTGGACTGGTCATGGTAGGTATGGCTCTCTATTTCCGTACTTGGAAGATGTCCCTATCGGCTATTGCGGGTTTGCTCTTCACCATCATTACCTCTGTTGGCCTCTACGCTTTGATTGGGTTCGAGATCACTCCGAGTGCAATCATTGGCTTCTTGACCGTTTTGAGCTACTCGCTGTATGACACGGTAGTGGTTTTCGACAAGATTCGTGAGAATACCGCTAACCTTGATCAAGGCCAGGACACAACCTTTGGCGAGCAGCTCAACCTTGCTGTCAACCAAACTCTGGTTCGTTCTATCAATACCTCCATCGTGGGTATCCTGCCGGTGGGCTCGATTCTCTTTATCGGTGCGCTCCTTCTAGGCGCTGGTACCCTGAAGGATTTGTCCTTGGCGCTCTTTATCGGCATTATCGTCGGTACCGCCGGAACGCTCTTTGTGGCAGCCCCAGCCTACGCCGCTCTGCGGTTGCGCGAGAAGTCAGTCAAGGAGCACGATGCCTTGGTTGCCAAGGTAGGCGCTGGTGAGATTACGCAGGAAGAGGAGAATGCCCAGGCTGCAGAAGAAGTGGACCCTGTACTGATCTCTGTTCAGCACATTAATCTCAAGTAGCTCAGGGGGCAGAGCAGTAAACTTGGCTAGGGGTCGGGTAGATGTATTTCTGCCCGACCCCACTGTCTTAACAGATAAAATAGTTTGACCGACTACCTACCTGCGGAACATGAGCGTCCTTGACCACATTAGGCCCAGCTTTTCAACTAAAATAGACCCACACACGCAGAATAAAGTTTTAAGGGGAGTGTTCCATATGAGCCGGTCTGAAGAAGGTAGCCAAAAGGTACCCGCAGGGCACGCTAAGAAACCTGTTCGCGGCTCCCATCGTGTGATGTCTGCCTCGGGTCGCGTTCCCACCCGTCTTGTCTTTGGGAGCGATAGAGTTCACGGCCCCGAGAATGCCCCGCGTTTCTCGCCGGTGCTTGCACCTGTAATTCGTACCGTTAAGAAAAATCACCCGGAGGAGGACCTTGAGGTACTCCAACGGGCTTTTCAGGTCGCTAACCATTACCATCGCGGGCAGAAACGTAAGAGCGGCGATCCCTATATCACTCACCCCGTTGCCGTCACCACCATTCTGGCTGAGATCGGTGCAACCGGGCCGGTACTCGTAGCAGGCTTGCTACACGATACTGTTGAGGACACCGAATATACGCACCAACAACTGACAGAGGACTTTGGCGAAGAGGTAGCCTACCTGGTTGACGGTGTCACGAAACTCGATAAGGTTTCCTACGGTGAGAACGCCCCGATTGAAACAATCCGCAAATTGGTGCTTTCCATGAGCAAGGATATTCGCGTCCTGCTCATCAAGCTGGCAGACCGGCTGCACAACGCCAGAACCTGGCGCTTTGTCTCTAGCGCATCAGCCGCCAAAAAAGCTGAAGAGACATTGCAAATCTACGCTCCCTTGGCCCATCGGCTCGGCCTGAACACCATCAAATGGGAGCTCGAAGACCTGTCTTTTGCGGCCATGAGCCCGGATATTTACAGCGAAATTGTTCGTATGGTGGGGGAGCGAACCCCCAAGCTCGAAAAATATCTGGTCCAAGCCCGTATCACTATCGAAGACCGGCTCAAGCAGGTTGGCATTGAGGCTACCGTCACAGGCCGGCCCAAGCACTACTACTCCATTCATCAGAAGATGAAGACCAAGGGCAAGAGCTTCGACGAGATTAACGATATCTTGGCCGTTCGCGTGATGGTTGAGTCTGTGGACGAGTGCTACACGGCGCTGGGGCACGTTATGTCGCTGTGGACAGCTGTGCCGGGCCGTTTCAAGGATTACATTAAGCAGCCCAAGCACAACCACTACCAGTCTCTGCATATGACGGTAAACGGTCCTGGTGATCTGCCTCTTGAAATCCAGATCCGTACCTTTAAGATGCACGAGGAGGCCGAGTACGGTGTAGCGGCCCACTGGCGTTATAAGGCCGCATCACGCGGTGAGATGATTGACGCACAGTCCTACCCCAAGGAAGCCGGGAGCAACACCGCGGCTTTCAGCATCGGTATTCTTCAAAGCATCTCCGAGATCTCTAGCTCCAACCCGGAATCTGCACAGTTCTATGAACAGCTAGCCGAGACTCTGGAAACTGACGAGATTGTTGTTCTGACTCCGAAGGGCAAGCCAATTAGCTTACCCTCAGGTTCCACCCCCGTTGATTTTGCCTATGCCATCCACACTGAGGTGGGCGACCGTACCATTGGCGCTAAGGTCAACGGTAAGCTGGTACCCTTGCACACCCAGCTTGAGACGGCATCATCGGTGGAAATTATGACCACCAAGGACGAGAATCACCAGCCCAGTGAAGACTGGCTCAAGTTCGTCCGTACCAGCAAGGCCCGCACCAAAATCCGCCAGCACTACGCTAAGGGCCGCCGTCTGGAGGCGGTGAACCGGGGCCGGGAGCGCCTTATCCGCGCCATGCGTCAGCATGAGCTACCGCTGACGAAGATGATGACCCCGGAGCTGATGCTGCAGGTAGCCCAGGACCTACACAAGCATGACCTTGCAACCCTCTACCACTCAGTGGGCGAGGGAGAAGTCGAAACCCAGGCTGTTATTACCTCGCTGGTTGGCCTCTACTACGGTGAAGAGGAAACCCACCAGGCGGTTGAGCCGGGCAGTTTTGATACTTCACTGGTCACTGAACGTAGATCGGTTGGTGACGACAATGGTGTAGTGGTACCGGGTGCTGAGGGCATTTTGACCAAAATTGCCCGCTGTTGCACACCGGTTCCGCCCGATGAAATCATCGGTATCGTGACCCGACTCCACGGTATTTCTGTTCACCGGGTAGACTGCCCGAATGTCCTGAGCCAGCAGGATGATCCCCGACAAACGGCGGTTGAGTGGGCGGCTAATGGTAACTCGGTGTACCGCGTATCTATTCAGGTTGAGGGCATTGACCGTAAGGCTCTACTGTCTGACACTATCCGAGTTATCTCCGAGGCCGGGTGCAACATTGTAGACGCCAAGGTTCACACCAGTGACGACCGCTTTGTGGTTAACCGCTACACGGTGGAACTGGCTGATCGTTTTATGCTTGAGCATCTGCTTAACCAGATTCGTAATGTTCACGGCATTTTCAGGGCCTATCGTCTTACCGGCTCCCGCCCCGTTCAAGAGGGAAACTAGGGTTCCTGCACGGGGGCTACCTGCTCTAGGTTTGCCAGCTGGACTTGCCTGCTACTCGGGGGTAAGAGCGATTAGGCTCATCCTGCCTGCTTGTACCTCCCTTGAGGCACTGCTGGGCCAGGTGTTGGGCTCTTAGATAGCTACTGCGGCGCAGGTTTGGCTTGTCGGCCAAGGCCTTAAGGAAAAGCTGAGGGCTTACGGTGTTCTGCGGGTCCCGAAGAATAGCCATTACCGCGTCCAGGTGCTCCACTTGGTCGTGGTAGCTCACCAGGTCTACCGCTGTGCGCAGTGGGCTAGTAACACGGATAGGCCCGATCGTTATGCAGTCATAGGGGATGACGGTGGTCTGGTGGGCAGCAAAACGGGCTCGGTAGGCCCGGGGCAGATTGCACCGGTTATCTCTGCTGTAGTCAATGTCTATGCGCCCTGACGGAAACTGGGGTGTGTAGCCCAGCACCCAGGCCGCACTTAACCGTGAAAAACGGATTCGGTACAGGTAGTCTGCTGGTGCCACGGCGGCCAGGCTTTCAGCCCGGAACGCCCGAGTGACCGGTTGGTCAGGGCTAACCCAGATATCATGATGCAGGTTGATGAGGCCTTGTTCTTGCCGATATTTCTGCCATTCCGGTGTACTTAGCCTGAGACTTTCGGCAGTGATCAGGTAGCCGCTCTCGTCCACCGAGATCTTTGTGCTGGGTAGGCCAGGGCTAGAGCCCCGTGTGGGTAAAAACTCAGCACTGTGCGCTAAACAGTCAATCGCCGATTGGGGGCGGTTCTTACCCGGAGCCACTGGGAGGGGCAGTTCATCAAGAATGTTGAGCCGATGTGTCATGGCACAGTTTTATCAGCTGGGAGCTGGCCCCAACAGGGGTCTACATAATTCTGTGGATAAAACAGGCAAAATCCACAGAAAAGTCCCCGTCTACAGGTGGGTAGACGGGGACCTCACGTCACATGATGCAAGGTAAAACAACCTATGCGCTTTTTAGGCACCGAACTCAGCAGATGAAGCCCTCAGAGTTTCTAGCCACTGCTTGCGAGCATCCAAAGCGGCCTGCGCCTTTTTAATATTCTGGGTGTTACCGGTTGCTTCAGCCTTGGCCAGGTCGGCTTCAAGGCCGGCAATGGTATCTTCGAGCTGGGTCAGCATGGAGTTGGCACGGGCCTGCTTCTCGGGGTCAGTCTTCTGCCACTTAGCGTTCTCAGCACGGTGAATTTCGTCCTGGATCTTACGCAGTTCCTGCTCAACACGGCGAACCGAGTTGCGGGGGACACGGCCAATCTGCTCCCAGCGGTCAAGAATTCCTTGGAGGGCTTTCTTGGCAGAAGGCAGGTCGGTGACAGGAAGAATGGTGCCTGCCTCTTCCAGCAATGCTTCCTTGGCCTGCAGGTTAGCTTCAAACTCCTTATCAAGCTCAGCGTTAACCGCTGTGCGTGCATCGAAGAAGATATCCTGAGCCGCACGGAAACGGGCCCAGAGAGCATCATCTTCCTTGCGGGTACCGCGGGGAGCTGCCTTCCACTGGTCCATGAGGTCACGGTACTTAGCAGCAGTAGCGGCCCAGTCGGTGGAGGTTGAAAGTGCCTCAGCTTGAGCGATGAGAGCTTCCTTAACCCGCTTGGCCTTGGCATTGACCTCATCGAGCTGGGAGAAGTGGGCGCGGCGGCGACGGTCAAAGGTGGTGCGGGCGGCGCGGAAACGCTTCCACAGCTCATCTTCAACGCTTTTTGCCAGGTGGTGTTCACGCTGGGTCTGCTTCCAGGCATCGAACAACTCGTTCATACGGGCGTGGGAGTTCTTCCAGTGAATCTTGGAATCGTCCTGGTCAGCGATAGCTTCGGCTTCTGACACGATAGCTTCACGGGCAGCTAGAGCGGCTTCGCGGGCTTCAGCGGCTTCTACTTTTTCGGCTTCTTCGCGCTCATTAATTCTGCCAACGAGAAGGACAAGGCGTTCCTGCAGGGCGGCGTAGTCACCTACCATGTTGCGGGCAGCAACCTGCTGGCCCAGGTGGGCAGCAGCCTTCTGCAAATCAGCGGCCTTAGCTTTGCGCTCAACGCGGTCTTCAAGCAGAGCAACCTGTGCTTCAAAGTTTTCAAATTTGCGAGCAAAGTAGGCGAGTGCCTCGTCGGCTGAAGCGCCGGGTACCTGGCCAACAGCAAATTCTTCGCCATCTACGATGACGAAAACGTGACCGTCTTCATCTACGCGGCCAAACTGGCGGGCCTTTTCAAGGTCAACAGGGAGGTTAGTGTCGTCGGATTGTGTAGTCACCGCTATAACTCTTTTCGCGTCAATAGTGTGGGCTCAGCGCCCGTCAGGTAATGAAAAGCGCACCAAAGCCGGGGCGAATCGATAGGGCCGGTTGTCGCGCAGGTAAACCTGCCAAAGACAATAATCTATCGGGCACAGCTGGTGCATAGACAAGCATAGCGTGTTTAAGCGGGTTTGTGGTGATGCCTGACCCCTGACCTTGCTTCTGATCACCATTAGGCACGAGCTAGCGGTGATCCACTCTGTGATTAGCTGTCCGGCGGTAGCGGCAGTTAGTATGGAATGGATTGTGCTTTTATGAGCACCTAAAGAACTAATGTACCGATATGAGGGGAGCGCATGGCTCGCAAACAATCACTTTCTGGATTCCCGGAGCACCTACCCGAGGAACGTCTAGTAGAGAACTATGTTCTCGATACCCTACGCGAGACTTTTGAGCTTCACGGTTTTTCGTCGATTGAGACCCGCTCTGTAGAGACTATCGAACAGCTCCTGCGCAAGGGAGATATCGATAAGGAGGTCTATGCCGTTTCACGTCTCTTAGACGATGAGGACCAGACCCGCTCCGGCACAAAAGAAAAGCTTGCCCTACACTTCGACCTGACCGTTCCCTTTGCTCGCTACGTGGTGGAGAACGCTGGTTACCTGAACTTCCCCTTTATGCGCTACCAGATTCAGAAAGTCTGGCGTGGTGAGCGCCCCCAGGAGGGCCGCGCGCGTGAGTTCACTCAAGCCGACGTCGACGTTGTGGGCGATGGTGCTCTACCTTTCCGCTATGACGTTGAGCTGGCTCTCGTCATTGTTGATGCGCTTTCTAAGCTCCCTATCCCAGAGTTCAAACTACGGGTCAACAACCGTAAGCTCTCCGAGGGGTTCTACCGTGGAATCGGCCTGACCGATACCGCTGGTGTTCTGCGCAATATCGACAAGCTCGAAAAGATTGGTGCCGAGGCTGTTGCCCAGCTCCTGAAAGACGAGTTGGGAGCTAGCCATGAGCAGGCCCAGGCCGCCCTCGCTCTGGCCTCTATCCGCGCCGCAGATACCGGCTTTGTGGAGCAGGTCCGTGCTCTGGGTGTAACCGATCCTCTCATGGAGGAAGGCCTTGCTGAGCTCACAGAGGTCATTGGCGAAGCGGCAAAGCGTGCCCCCGGTCGTGTTGTCGCTGACCTCTCTATTGCGCGCGGTTTGGACTACTACACCGGTACCGTCTACGAAACCGTGCTGGTAGGCCACGAACAGCTCGGATCCATCTGCTCCGGCGGGCGCTACGAGTCCTTAGCTTCAAACGGTAAGAAGACCTACCCCGGTGTGGGCCTGTCAATCGGTGTAACCCGCCTGGTTGCCCGCATTCTTTCACAGGGGTTCGCTGCCCCTAGCCGCAAGGTACCTTCGGCTGTGCTTATTTCCCTGACCAACGATCAGATGTGGTCAGATGCCCAGGACCTTGCAGATGCTCTCCGCGGACGCGGAATTGCCTGCGAGGTTTCAGCTACCGCCGCCAAATTCGGTAAGCAGATCAAATACGCTCAAAAGCGGGGAATCCCCTTTGTTTGGTTCACCTCACAGGGTGAGAACGGCCAGCTCAAGCACGAGGTCAAAGACATCCGCTCCGGTGAGCAGGTAACCGCTGATCCCGCTCTGTGGACTCCCTCCCAAGAGGATCTGCGGGTGCGCATTCTGCCCTCAGGCCAAGAGTAAAACCCGGGTCTGCTGTCTCTGCCACCGGCTCCCCTTAACCAGGGGAGCACCCCTAAGTCACATCAAGCTACCGGTGCCCACCGCACCAAAAAACGGTAAAATCGGTTTCAAACCGGCCTTACCGTGCCCCATCGAAAGGAAATCAGTGCTACGCACTCACACCCTTGGCGAACTGACCGCTAAGAACATCGGAGAAACCGTTACCCTCACAGGTTGGGTGGCCCGCCGCCGCGACCACGGCGGGGTAGCTTTCGTTGACCTGCGCGACCGCGAGGGCCTTACCCAGGTGGTCTTCCACAACGAAGCTGACTTTGAACACCTGCGCAACGAATACGTCCTGCAGGTTATGGGAGAGGTTACCCGCCGCCCCGAGGGCAACGAGAACCCCAACCTGACCAGCGGTGAAATCGAGGTCATGGTCAAGGAAACCAAGGTTCTGAACACCTCAGCGCCTTTGCCTTTCCAGATTGATGAGCATGTTGAGGTCGGTGAAGAAGCCCGCCTCAAGTACCGCTACCTTGACCTGCGCCGCCCAGAGCCTGCCCGCCTGATGCGGCTGCGCTCTGAGGCTAACCGTGCCGCTCGCGAAGTTTTGCAGGAGCAGAAGTTCACCGAGGTCGAGACCCCCACCCTGACCCGTTCAACCCCCGAAGGTGCCCGCGATTTCCTGGTTCCTGCTCGCCTTGCACCCGGCTCCTGGTATGCCCTGCCCCAGTCACCCCAGCTCTTCAAACAGCTCCTACAGGTCGGTGGTATCGAGAAGTACTACCAGCTTGCTCGTTGCTACCGCGACGAAGACTTCCGTGCTGACCGCCAGCCCGAGTTCACTCAGCTGGATATCGAGGCCTCCTTCGTTGACCAGGAAGACATCATCGACCTGGGTGAGCGCATCGTAGAAGCTGTCTGGAACCTAATTGACGTTAAGGTGCCCCGCCCCATCGAGCGCATCACCTACAAAGACGCTATGGAGAAGTACGGTTCAGATAAGCCCGACCTGCGTTTTGGCCTTGAACTGACCGAACTGACCGACTACTTCAAGGACACCACTTTCCGCGTCTTCAAGGCACCCTATGTTGGTGCTGTTGTCATGCCTGGTGGCGCCTCCCAGGCACGCCGCACCCTCGATGCCTGGCAGGAATGGGCTAAGCAGCGCGGCGCCAAGGGCCTGGCCTACGTCCTGATTCAGGAAGACGGCGAACTGACCGGCCCCGTTGCCAAGAACATCACCGAGGCTGAGCGTGCAGGCCTGGCCGAAGCTACCGGTGCCAAGCCCGGTGACTGTATCTTCTTTGCTGCTGGTGAAGCCAAGGCTTCCCGCGCCCTACTGGGTGCCGCCCGTGTAGAAATCGGCCACCGTACCGGCCTGATTAAGGACGGCGACTGGTCTTTCGTCTGGGTTGTTGACGCACCCCTGTTTGAGTCAGCAGCGGATGCAACCGCTTCCGGTGACGTTGCCCTGGGCAACTCAGCATGGACCGCTGTGCACCACGCTTTTACCTCCCCTAAGCCTGAGTTCATCGATACCTTCGACGAGAACCCCGGTGATGCTCTGGCCTACGCCTACGACATCGTCTGCAACGGCAACGAAATTGGTGGCGGTTCAATCCGCATCCACCAGCGTGACGTGCAGGAACGTGTCTTCAAGGTCATGGGTATCTCCGAAGAAGAGGCCCAGGAGAAGTTTGGCTTCCTACTCGAGGCTTTCAGCTTTGGGGCACCCCCTATGGGCGGTATCGCTTTTGGCTGGGACCGTGTTCTCCAGTTGGTTGGTGGCACCGACTCAATCCGCGACGTTATCGCCTTCCCCAAGACCGGTGGCGGCTACGACCCCCTGACTGCGGCTCCCGCTCCCATCACTGCCCAGCAGCGCAAGGAAGCCGGCGTTGACTTCAAGCCCAAGAAAGACGACGAGAAGTAGTCTTAGCCAAAAACTCACGAACGGCCCTTGTACCTGGATAGGTATAAGGGCCGGTTCTCTTTAAAGATTAAGTTTGGCCTGTATTTTGCTGGCTGTTAGGGTGAGGCCTATAAACCGTTCCATACTGCTTGCTGTTTGTGCTCTCCTTGTAGCACTCGTAGCCTGCTTTTTGCTCTTAAGCTTGCCGCCTGGAGGAGGCATCGGAGAGTCTTGGTCATTCTTGAAGCCTACGAAGAGGAACTAACCTCAGAGCACAGAGAACTAGATGCTGAGGACCGAGAACCAAGCTCAGCAGCATAAGAACCTTCAGAGCAGAACAACCCGCCAATAGTTGGCGAAAGATTGCCAACCATGGATAATAGGGACAAAGAGAGGGGAAGCTGATGACAACTATCCAGGCTCTTGTTGCACCTTAGCCCAACAGGAAGATATCAAGCGGCGGAAAGTCCATAATGACCGGGTGCTTAAAATTATTAAAGAAATCGAAGCTAACCTTAAAGAAACCAGTTCTTCACCCAAAAACGCTTTTGGGATAAATAGATTTTTTATTGGGAGCTGAGGGCAAGTAATTCTGGCCAGGTTAGCTAAAACAAGATAGGTGTGCGGGCCACTAAATCTACAAGGAGAAACCATGCGCGTAGTCCTCCAAAGGGTGAGCTCCGCATCAGTTACTGTCGAGGAGCAGACGGTAGGCGCTATCCGTCAGACTGGCCTGCTAGCCCTTGTAGGTATAACGCACAGTGACGGCCCGGGGCAGGTTCAAAAACTTGCAGAAAAAACGGCCAACCTGCGCCTGCTGGAGGGCCAACAATCGGTGCTCGATGCCGGCGCACCGGTACTCGCAGTCAGCCAATTTACTCTCTACGGCGATGCTAAGAAGGGCCGCCGCCCCTCCTGGTCGCAGGCCGCCCCACGCCCCGTGAGCCAGCCGCTATTTGATGCCTATGTCCAGGCGCTCCGCGATATGGGGCTGACCGTAGAAACCGGAACATTCGGTGCTCAGATGCAGGTCGAGCTGACCAATGACGGGCCAGTGACCCTTATTCTCGATAGCGACCACCTTTAAGACAGCACCATGGATCCATCACTCTTTTACCTTGACGATACGCAGGACAACGGCGATGACCGGTCGGTTAAACGCACCCGTGAACGTGCCCCGCTGGCTGTTCGTATGCGACCGCGAACTCTTGACGAGGTCGTGGGCCAGAAACACCTATTGAAGCCTGGCTCGCCTCTGCGGCTCCTTGCGGGTGATCAGGGTGGCCCCGCTGGCCCGTCCTCTCTCATTCTGTGGGGACCACCCGGGACAGGCAAAACAACACTTGCTAACGTAATTGCGGGCAGTGCAGGCCGGAAGTTTGTTGAGCTTTCGGCTATTACAGCAGGGGTTAAAGACGTCCGTTCGGTCATGGAGCAGGCGCTCGAAGACCGTGATTTTCGGGGGCTGACCACGGTACTCTTCCTGGATGAGATTCACCGCTTTAGCAAGGCCCAGCAGGATGCGCTGCTACCCGGTGTAGAAAACCGCTGGGTAGTTCTGGTAGCGGCAACAACCGAAAACCCATCATTTTCGGTGATCGCACCGCTTCTTTCCCGCTCGATTCTGCTCACCCTCCAAGGGCTGACAGACCACGACATTGCCCAACTTCTCAGTCGCGCCCTGACTGATCCGCGCGGCTTTGCCGGGGCTGTTTCCCTCCAAGAAGAAGCCGCCGACCACCTGGTGAAGCTAGCCGCCGGTGATGCTCGCAGAGCGCTCACCGCACTTGAGGCCGCAGCAGCTGTTGCTTTTGGGCAAGCCCATGCTGAGGGGCAGAACTACTCGGTCAATCAACCCCTGCCTATTACCCTGGAGCATGCCCAAGAAGCCCTCAACCAGTCGCTGGTACGCTACGACAAAAACGGTGACCAGCACTATGACGTCACCAGTGCCTTTATCAAGTCCATCCGAGGCTCCGATGTTGATGCTGCCCTTCACTACCTTGCCCGCATGATTGATGCTGGGGAGGACCCGCGATTTATCGCCCGCCGCCTCATTGTCCACGCCAGCGAAGATATCGGCATGGCCGACCCCACTGCCTTAACCAGTGCCGTCAATGCTGCCCAGGCAGTCCAACTGGTGGGCTTGCCCGAAGCCCGTATTAACCTAGCGCAGGCAACAATCCATCTTGCCACAGCTCCCAAATCAAACGCAGTCTACCGGGCTATTGACGATGCCCTGGCCGATGTCCGTTCCGGCAAAGCCGGACTTGTCCCTCTGCACCTACGCGATGGCCATTACCAGGGAGCTGCCGCGCTGGGGCACGGTAAAGGCTATATCTACCCACACGACCAGAAAAATGCTGTAGCCCGCCAGCAATACTCACCGGATACACTCCATGGGGCGGTCTACTACCGGCCAACTGTTTTCGGGAATGAACAAGCCATGGGCGACCGGCTCAAAAGGCTCAAAGCCTTACGGACACCGCTACCCCGTAACAGTGCCAGAGACTGAGTTGCCCGATAGAGATCTGCCGATAGCCATCGGTAAGCCCGGAAGCTATCTGTGTCAAAGAGCACTGCTTCATCTGCCGCAGGGGGCTGACAAGCTGCCGTAGCCAGCGGTAGGCTAATATATTGGCTGGCAGACTATCCAAAACGCAGTAAGGTGCCGCTTATACGGTAGCCACTGATCACCGGATAGCTCGTAGTGATTAGAGTGCGGCTGCTCTACACTCTCCACCGCCCAAACCGTGGGCGGGTACTTGGAGGCCAGGCCACCAGAACAATGGTGGAGTGCCCCACGCAGGGTTCCGCCAACCGCTAATGAAAAGGAAAAGCTGTGGCAAACCACAACCGTACCCGCCGTACCGTGCGCCAGTCCCGTGCCCTCGGCATTGCACTGACCCCCAAGGCAGAAAAGTACCTCGAGCGTCGTCCTTACGGCCCCGGCCAGCACGGCCGTAGCCGCAAGAAGGCTGACTCAAACTACGCTGTCCAGCTTCGTGAGAAGCAGCGTCTTCGCGCACAGTACAACATCCGTGAAGCTCAGATGCGTCGCGCCTACCTCGAAGCCAAGCGCATCGAAGGTCAGACCGGTAAGAACATGGTCGAGATTCTCGAAACCCGCCTGGACGCTCTCGTCCTGCGCTCAGGTTTCGCTCGCACCATCGCTCAGGCACGTCAGCTCGTTGTCCACCGCCACATCATGGTAGATGGCATCCGCGTTGACCGCCCCTCCTTCCGCGTCAAGCCCGGCCAGCTCATCCACGTTCACCCCAAGAGCGAGAAGATGGCACCTTTCCAGGTTGCAGCCACCGGCGCACACCAGGACGTTCTGCCCGACACTCCTGCTTACCTGAACGTTGAGATTGAGAAGCTCCACGCAAAGCTTGAGCGCGCCCCCAAGCGTGAAGAAATTCCCGTCACCTGCGAAGAGCAGCTGGTTGTTGAATACTACTCACGCCTGGCCTAAACCGCCTAGCTTGAACCGGCCCGCTTACCTGGCGCTATCTGGCGCTGGTGAGGCGGGCCGGCCTCATTTAATAACTAGACCGGAGTAGACCCATAGGCTCTTGATCTATCCCTCTGACAAGGTGTGATGCTCCCGACCGGCGAAACAGGGTAACTAAAATAGGTCAAGTCTTACTCTGTAAAGTAAGATTGTTACCAAATCGTGTTCTTTGACGCCGGCCCCTAGCCGGCAGAAAGCAGGTAATCCGTGAGTGGAGCCGACATTGCAGGCCTTATTGCCGCAGGCGTATTCGCCATCCTGGTTGCCCTGCTTGCTGTTCCTATCATTAAGCTCGGTAAGGTGTTTGACGAACTAACACGCACCATTCGCTCACTGAACGATGAGACAACCCCGCTGATTGGGGAAGTAACCAAAACCGTTGCCAGTACCAATGCACAGATTGAAAAAGTCGATGGTATTACCAGCAATGTTTCCGATGCCTCAGCCAATGTCTCGGCACTGTCATCATTGGTCACCTCAACGGTCGGACAGCCCCTCATTAAGGTCGCTGCTTTCTCCCACGGCGTCCGTAAAGCATTCAAGGGCGATGAAAACGCTCCTCAGGGCCGCCACCGTGCACCAGATAGCCCATCAGCAGGTGAGGACCTCTCATGAGTTTCCTCAAGAAACTTGTTCTGATTGCCGGGGGAGTAGCTACTGGCTACTTTGCCTCACGGGCTACTACAACCTCCCCAACAGGGAGCGAGGTAGAACTTAAGCAGTCGGCTCACTTGCAAAAGGCTCTCTCCGAAGGTAGCACTATGGCCCAGTTCTTTGATTCCAAGTACGGCGCACCCTTTAAGCACACGGCGCTCAAGGCGCTTAACTTTGCGGCCTCAGTCAAAGCCGGTATGAATGAAAAAGAAGCCGAGCTCAAAGAACGCTTTGACCGCCAGGCTCAGGATCCCCGACCAGGCTCATTGGATAACTGGCACACCGGAGATCAGGACAGGAAGCGCGGCGAGATTATTGATTCAGAGGCACTCCCAGAGCTTGAAACCGAAGATAGGCTCCGCCGCGATGCCGCTCTGGGCAAAGATTTTTTCGAGTCAACGAACTAAAAAGTTTTAACATACACAAGAAGGAAGATAGCCTCGATGCTCTCACAGGAAATCTCAAAGCGCTGGATCGACTTTTTCGAAAAGCGCGGGCATACCGTAGTACCGTCTGCGTCGCTGGTATCCCATGAACCCGGTGCCATGTTCACTATTGCTGGCATGGTGCCCTTTATCCCTTACTTTCTGGGCCGTGAAGCCGCTCCCTACTCACGCGCGGTAAGCGTCCAGAAATGCATCCGCACCCTGGATATCGACGAGGTCGGCAAGACCGCCCGCCACGGTACCTTCTTCCAGATGGCCGGCAACTTCTCCTTCGGCGACTACTTCAAAAAAGAAGTTATCCCCTGGGCCTACGAGCTGCTGACTTCGTCCCCTGAAGACGGGGGCTACGGCCTTGACCCTGAACGCCTGTGGGTTACTGTCTATGAGGGCGACGATGAAGCTTACGACATTTGGGTAAACGATGTTAAGTTCCCCGCTGAACGTATCCAGAAGATGGGTATGGCCGAGAACTACTGGTCAACCGGCCAGCCCGGCCCGGCAGGCCCCGACTCAGAGATTTTCTACGATCGTGGACCCGAGTACGGTAAAGATGGTGGGCCCGCGGCCGATGATGACCGCTACATCGAAATCTGGAACCTGGTCTTCATGCAGTACCAGCGTGGTGAAGGCACCGGCAAGGACAGCTTCGAGATTCTCGGTGACCTCCCCAAGAAGAACATTGACACCGGTTTGGGTGTTGAGCGTCTTGCAATGCTCCTGCAGGGTGCAGAAAACTTCTACGAGACTGACCAGGTTCGCCCTGTTCTCGATGCCGCTTCAAAGCTCTCAGGTAAGAAGTACCACGGTTCAGAGAACGCCCAGGATGAAGGCTACGACGATGACGTGCGTATGCGTGTTGTAGCAGACCATATTCGTTCTTCGCTCATGCTGATTGCAGACGGGGTTACCCCCTCCAACGAGGGTCGCGGCTACATCTTGCGTCGCCTGATGCGCCGCGCTATTCGCGCTATGCGTCTGCTGGGCGTTACTGAGCCCTGCCTACCCGTCCTCTTCCCCGCTTCACGCGATGCAATGGCCGGTGCTTACCCCTACGTCGCTGATGATTTCGAACGCATCTCTCGTATTGCCTACGCCGAAGAGCGTGCCTTCTTGAAAACCATCGAAAGCGGTACTGAGCGTCTGGAAGGTGCCGTTAAGGCTGCTCAGGCTGCGGGGCAGAACCTTGTTTCCGGTGCCGAGGCTTTTGCCCTGCATGATACTTACGGTTTCCCCATTGACCTGACTCTGGAGATGGCAGCGGAAGCCGGCCTGACCGTTGATGAAAAAGAGTTCCGTGCCCTGATGGAAGAACAGCGTCACCGTGCACAGGCCGATGCTAAGGCTAAGAAGGGTGGCATGGCCGATCTTTCTGTTTTCCGTGAGCTCGCTGATGAACGCGGCTCGGTCTTCACCGGCTACAATCAGCTCCGCACCGAGACTACCTTGCGCGCTCTACTGGTAGACGGCGTGAGCGTTCCTGCCGCTTCTGCTGGCCAGAAGGTTGAAGTTGTCCTTGACGAGACCCCCTTCTACGCTGAGGCCGGTGGCCAGGCTGCCGATACCGGTGTCATCACCGGTAACGGGTTCGTCATTGATGTTTCGGACGTTCAACAGCCCGTTAAGGGTCTTTCTGTCCATCGTGCTGTGGTTCGTGAGGGCGAAGCGGTGAGCGGTTCAGCTGTTGTGGCTCAGGTCGATGTTCAGCGCCGCCAGGATGGCGAGAAAGCCCACTCCGGTACCCACATCATCCACGCTGCACTGCACCAGGTTCTGGGCAAAGAGGCAACCCAGCGGGGCTCTTTCAACAAGGAAGGCTACCTGCGCTTTGACTTCGCCTGGGGCGAGGGGCTTTCTGATGCCGCTAAGCAAGAAGTTGAAGAAGTCGCTAACATTGCGATTCGCGATAACTTTGAAACTGTGACCCGCCAGATGCCTCTCGATGAAGCTAAGAAGCTGGGTGCTATGAGCCTCTTCGGTGAGAAGTACGGCGAGACTGTTCGTGTTGTCGAGATGGGCGGGGACTTCTCCCGCGAGCTCTGCGGGGGTACTCACGTTGCTTCAACCGCCCAGATTGGTTCGCTGACCCTGCTGACTGAGCAGTCTGTAGGCTCGGGTAACCGCCGTGTTGAGGCGCTGGTTGGTCTTGACTCCTTCAATCACCTTGCAACCGAGCGTACCCTGGTTAGCCAGCTCACAGGTCTGCTCAAGGTTCAGTCTTCGGCCGATCTGCCCGATAAGATTACCCAGACTCTGGCCAAGCTTAAGGAAGCTGAAAAGGAGCTCGCTAAGCTCCGCAAGGAAAAGCTCCAGGCCGAGGCAGGCCGCTTAACCGAATCCGCCGAGATGGTGGGGACTGTTCGTACTCTGCTCCACAATGCCGGTGAGCTCGATGCCGGTGCCGTTCGTGAGCTGGCTCTTGACCTGCGTTCACGTCTGGGCGAAGATGCCGCAACTGTTGTTGTTGCAGGTGTAAACAACGGCCGTCCGGTAATCCTTGTAGCTACCAACCAGGCTGCTCGCGATGCCGGTGTTAAGGCCGGTGCGCTAGTTCGTACCGCTACTTCCGTTCTGGGTGGTGGTGGCGGTGGCAAGGACGACCTTGCCCAAGGCGGTGGCCAGGACGCCACCAAGATTGATGAGGCATTCGCATCAATCCGTCAAGCTATTTCGCAGCTGGGGGCCTAAACCGGTGACATTCACAAGAGGCCGCCGCATGGGAGTCGATGTGGGTAATGCCCGCGTCGGCTTGGCCCTGTGCGACCCCGATGGCATACTCGCAACCCCGCTCAAAACCCTACGTCGCGATCTGAAGAAGAACTCAGACAGACGTGTGCTTCGTAAACTCATCGAGGTCAATGAAGTCAGGGAGGTTTTTGTGGGACTACCTAAAACGATGAGCGGGGGAGAGAGCTCCTCCACAGTCATGGCTCGTGAGTACGCCGAGGCCCTTGTGAATGAGCTGGCCGCTGAGTCACAGCAAGTACCTGTGTGGTTGGTGGATGAACGGCTCACTACTGTAAGCGCACACCGTTCTCTTCATGAGGCTGGTGTCTCCAGCAAAGAATTCAAAACAATGGTCGATCAGGTGGCCGCAGTCAACATTTTGCAACATGCGGTCGATACCCTTAAGGTGGGTCAGCATTTACCTGGTTATCAGGTGGAGCTGACAGAACCCTCCACCTTATCTGCCCCAAGCACCTTCAACCATGAAACGGAGAACCCGAATGTCTGAAAACTCGAGTTCTAGCCGCCCTCCGCGTCGACGCACCCTGCGGACCCGGAACCAGCAAACTGATCTTGAGGGCCTGCTTGGTGGTGCCGTTGTTGCTGATCAAGAAGAATTCAGCAGCGATGAGCGTGAACGCGCGAAACGTCGAAGCCGTAATTTCGTGATTTCAGCCGGTCTTGTCTTTGCCGTTGCGCTTGTTCTGGTTATCTCGATTATCAGCCCGCAGATGGGATGGTTCCAGCGTAAAGATTTTGCTGGAAGCGGTAACGGTACTGAAGTGACCTTCACGATTCCCGAAGGTGCCTCGGTCATTGGCATCGCTAATTCCCTTGAAGAACAAGGAGTTATTGCTAACGCCGATCGTTTTCTTCAGGTCTACTCCGATAAGGCTTCCGACCAGTTCTTCCAGCCAGGGGACTACACCCTGCAAAAGGAAATGAGTAGTTCTGCCGCTCTCGATGAGTTGCTTCGCGTTGATGAAGCCAATACCAACTATGTTGCAATTGCCCGGACCTGGCGCATGGATGAAACACTCGATGCTCTTGCTAAAGGCACGGGTATCAGTCAGCAAGATTTTAAGAACCTGGCTGAAAAACCCACCAGCTTTGGTATCCCGTCTAAGTTCCCTACAATCGAAGGTTTCTTGTACCCGGGTGAATACCGTTTCCCCAAGGAAGCATCTGCTCAAGAAATCCTACAGATTATGGTTGACAACACCTTGAACCAGCTTAAAGAGGACGGGGTGAGCGGTGACGACCGGATCTTCCATGTCATCACGGTAGCTTCGATTCTGGAGTTTGAGGGCCGCGAAAAGGACTACTTGCCGATCGCAGGTGCAATTGAAAATCGACTGAACAACCCCGATGGCGAAACAAACGGTTACCTGCAGTCGGATGCTACGGTAGCCTACGGGCTGGGCATTAAGAGTTATCACATCTCCGATGCCCAGAAACAGGACTCCAGCAATAAGTACAACACCTTCTACTACCAGGGTTTGCCTCTCGGTCCTATTGGCTCACCGGGTGCTGCGGCCATCAAGGCGGCAGCTAACCCCGAGAAGAATGACTATTACTTCTGGGTCACAGTGGACCTGAGCACCGGTGAGACCCTGTTTGCTAAGACCTACAGCCAGCACCTTAAGAACGTAGAAGTCTATAACAAGTACTGTTCTGCTCACCCGGATGAGTGCCAGTAGATGAGTGACAGCTTGACCTCGTGCCCCAAGGCTTTTGTCTTGGGGCACCCCATTAGGCACAGTAAGTCGCCAGCGCTACACCAGGCCGCCTACCGGGTTCTGGGGGAGCAGATCGTTTATGAGTGTCTCGATACAGTAGAGGACCAACTAGCCTCTGTATTCGAGTGTTTTGCCCCCCACAGCTCAACCTGCGGTTTTTCGGTCACTATGCCCCTTAAATCCGCTGTTATCGCCTACCTGGATGAACTGACCCCATTCGCTCGTGCGGTAGGGGTGGTCAACACTGTTTACTGGAGAGAGATAGAGGGCCTGTGGCGGTCTTTTGGTCACAACACCGATGTCTCTGGAATTGTGAATGCCCTGAGACAGGAAGGTTTGTTGGGTCTACCTGCCCGTGCCGCTGTTTTGGGCGGAGGCGGTACCGCAACCGCAGCATTGGCGGCCCTACGTTTTATGGGCTCTACCGGGGCAGATGTCTTTGTGCGGGACCCACGTCGCGCAGAGGGAGCCCAGCAGGCCGCGCAGCGGTTGGGTATGGACCTAACTTTTATCCCGCTTGCTGAGTTCTGGTCTAGGCTCGAGGACTATGAGCTGACAATCAGTACGCTACCTGCGGGGGCAGCCGACAAGGTGGTCGAAACAGGGCCCCGCGCACACCGAGCGGGCTACCTTCTTGACGTGTCCTATGACCCCTGGCCGTCCAAGCTAGCCTTGGCTTACCAAGAATCTGGCGGGAGGGTAACCAGCGGCCTTGAAATGCTCATGTACCAGGCAGTGGACCAGGTCAGGCTCTTCACGGGCCGGTCGCTTGAAGATTATCTACCTTACGAGCAGCAGGTCCTGGAAGCTATGCGAAAGGCTGTGGACCTACCGCTGACGGGGTACCTACCCCAGCAGGTCAGTGATCCGAGCGCACTGGGCATGTAGGTTAGCCCGAATGGTGGTGCAAGAGTTGCTATCACCGGGCTTTTTTGGAAATCTTAGACAGTAGACCCACAGGTAATGATAAAGAAGGTTAGAGATGTTGCGTTGGCTAACAGCCGGTGAATCACACGGCCAAGCATTGGTCGGAATTATCGAAGGTGTCCCTGCCGGTCTTGAGCTGACCAGCCAGATGGTGCGCGACGCTCTGGCCCGTCGCAGGCTCGGTTACGGTCGTGGCGCACGAATGAAGTTTGAGGAAGATGCTGTGCGTATCCTGGGCGGTGTTCGCCACGGCAAGACCCAGGGCGGACCCGTAGCGCTTGAGATAGCCAATACCGAGTGGCCTAAGTGGGTCGATGTCATGTCTTCTGACCCGGTAGACCCCGCACTGCTTGAAGGCCGTGCTCGCAACGCGGCTCTGACCCGCCCCCGCCCCGGCCACGCAGATTTTGCCGGTATGCAAAAGTATGGCTTCGATGAGGCTCGCCCGGTGCTTGAACGCGCTAGTGCCCGCGAGACCGCAACCCGCGTTGCCCTTGGAGTAGTTGCCTCTCAGATTTTGAAGGCTCTTGATGTTGAGCTAGTCAGTCACACTACAGCGATAGCTGGGGTAGAGGCCCCCGCAGATGCTGCTCGCCCCACCCCGCGCGATGTGCAGGCCTTGGACGCTGATCCGCTTCGCTGTTTCGATGCCGCAACCTCTGAGGCTATGGTGGCATGTATTGATAAGGCCCACAAAGATGGTGAGACCCTGGGCGGGGTTGTTGAGGTACTGGCCTACGGCTTGCCCCCTGGACTGGGTTCTTACGTGCACTGGGACCGTCGTCTGGATGCACGTCTAGCCGCAGCTCTGATGGGGATTCAGGCTATCAAGGGTGTTGAAGTCGGTGACGGTTTTGAAACTGCCCGCAGGCCTGGCACTCAGGCGCACGATGAAATCCTTCCGGGTGATGCAGGAGTCCAGCGTGCTTCTAACAAGGCCGGCGGTATTGAAGGCGGCATGACCATTGGCGACCTCTTGCGCGTTCGTGCGGCTATGAAACCAATTGCAACCGTGCCCAAGGCTCTGGCGACTATTGATACCTCAACCGGCCAAGTAGCAAAGGCGCACCATCAGCGTTCTGACGTGTGTGCTGTTCCCGCCGCAGGCGTGGTTGCCGAAGCTATGGTAGCGCTGGTGCTTGCCGATGCCGCTCTCGAGAAGTTTGGGGGCGATAACATTACCGAGACCAGGCGCAACCTGGATGCCTACCTGACGGCTATTCCTAAGTCGCTGGCTTGGGAATCTAAGGTAGCAGGGTGGAGCAAGTAACCATGCCCTCCCGGTCCCGTACCCACGCGATCGATATGACTGAGGTTCTGGCTCCTAACCAGGTACGAGAGGTTCAAGAAACCTATATCGAAAAGTCCCGCCCCGTTGTCTTGATTGGCCCCATGGCTGCTGGTAAGTCCTATATTGGCACCCACTTGTCTCGCTTTTACGGTTACGAGTTCCTTGATTCAGACCATCTGATTGTCGAGAAGTACGGAAAGATTTCACAGATTTTCGGAGACTACGGCGAAACTGAATTCCGTAAAATTGAAGCCGCTGTCATTGAAGAAGTCCTGGCTTCCCCTGCCCGACGAAACACCATTTTTTCTCTGGGCGGGGGAGCACCTATGACTGACGCCGTCGCTGAGATTCTAAAGAACCAGACTGTGGTGTATATCAAGGTCGATGCAGAAACTGTGGCACCGCGTATCCAAAACAGCAAGACCAGGCCCCTCTTGCAACCTAATCCTGTGGAAAAATGGTCGGAAATTTTCGAGTCGCGGAGGGAACGCTATGAGTCTCTAGCCAGTTATACGCTCGATGCCAGAGGCGGCAGAAGTATCACCGCTATGACCGCCGAGATACAGAACTTCATCATCACAACCCGAAAAGGTGGAGCATGACTACAAGAGAGACAACCGTCATTCCGGTAACAGGTTCACAGCCGAGCGAAAACTACCGGGTATTGGTTGGCCATGATCTGCTCGGACAAATCCCCGAGATTCTAGGACAACGTACGCGGCGGATTTTGGTGATTCATCCCAGAGCACTCCGCTCGACCGGTGAGCTTGTCATGGATCAGATGCGTAGAGCCAGCTTTGAAGCTTTTTCGGCTGAAATTCCCGATGCTGAAGAGGGCAAACACATTCAGGTTGCGGCTTTCTGCTGGCAGGTATTGGGGCAGAACGACTTTACCCGCAGCGACGCGGTGATTGCAGTCGGTGGTGGGGCGGTCACGGACCTGGCTGGCTTTGTTGCTGCCACCTGGTTGCGTGGAGTACGCGTTATCCACATCCCAACAACTCTACTGGGCATGGTGGATGCTGCCGTCGGGGGGAAAACCGGCATTAACACTGCCGAGGGAAAAAACCTGGTGGGTGCTTTCCACCCGCCGGCAGCTGTGCTCTGCGAGCTGGGTGTCTTACGAACTTTGCCGGAGCATGAGCTATTGACCGGTATGGCGGAGGTCGTCAAGTGTGGTTTTATTGCCGACCCGGTTATTCTCGATCTGATTGAGCAGAACCCCTCCAAGGTCCGTGATTCTCAGTCCCATGTGGTACGTGAACTTATTGAGCGGTCAATTAGGGTCAAGGCCGAGATTGTCTCTGAAGACCTGAAAGAAAGTGGCCGCCGTGAGTTCCTCAACTACGGGCACACTCTGGGCCACGCTATTGAACATGCTGAACGCTACCAGTGGCGTCACGGTGCTGCGGTAGCAGTTGGCATGGTCTTTGCTGCTGAGCTGTCACTGGCTGCCGGCTACTTGGACGAGGCAACGGTGGAGCGTACACGCGCGATCTGTCAGTCTCTCAATCTGCCGATCACTTACCCGGCCGATCGCTGGACAAAGCTACTAGAAACTATGCGCCGAGATAAAAAGGCTCGCGGTAGTCTTCTGCGGTTTGTGGTGCTTGAAGGGCTGGCTAGGCCCCGTATCTACGAAGTTCCCGATGACTCAATTCTCTTCATGACCTACCAAGAGGTCGCGGCATAGCCGCTATAGCAGAAGCCCAGACGGTGTGAAACTCGCCAAGTAATCGCACAATCACCCGGGGGAAGCGGTAGACTGGTCTACGGTTTAACCCGCAACGCTTATTGAAAAATTATTTATTAGAGGAGAGTCTGTTGGCTACTACCGCAGATATCAAGAACGGTGTCGTTCTGAAAATTGATGGCAATCTCTGGTCCGTTATCGAGTTCCAGCACGTAAAGCCCGGCAAGGGTGGTGCCTTCGTCCGTACCAAGCTACGCAACGTCACCAGCGGCAAGGTAGTTGATAAGACTTTCAACGCAGGTGCCAAGGTTGAGACTGCAACCGTTGACCGTTCAGACTACCAGTACCTTTACCAGGACGGTACTGACTATGTCTTCATGGACCTCAAGACCTACGATCAGATCAATGTTTCTGAGATTACCGTGGGCGATGCCGCTAAGTTCATGCTGGAAAACCAGACAGCTACTATTGCCATGTACGAGGGTTCACCTCTGTACATTGAACTGCCCGCATCTGTAGTCCTCGAAATTACCTACACCGAACCCGGCCTGCAGGGTGACCGTTCAACCGGTGGCACCAAGCCTGCAACCGTTGAAACCGGCGCTGAGATTCAGGTTCCTCTCTTCCTTGAGACCGGTACAAAGGTCAAGGTTGACACCCGTACTGGTGAATACCTGGGTCGCGTCAACGACTAAGTACCGTGAATTCAAGAACCAAAGCTAGACTTCGTGCCCTCGAAGTCCTGTTTGAAGCTGACCAGCGTGGCGATGACATCCTTGATGTTCTTACCCGTCGACGTATGCATACCTCAGCACAGATTTCCCTGTACTCCGAGCAGGTGGTTCGCGGTGTCCGTGACCACGCCGAAGAAATTCGGGAGTACATTGAAACCTATTCGCAGGACTGGACTATGGACCGCATGCCCAGTGTTGACCGTGTTGCCCTACAACTTGGTGCCTGGGAGCTTCTCTACAATGATGAGATTCCCGATGCGGTAGCTATCTCAGAGGCCACCGGCCTGGTAAGGCTCCTCTCAACCGATGACTCACCCAAATTTGTCAACGGTTTGTTGGATCGTTTGCGCCAGGTTAAGCCGACCCTTCTGGCATAGTTCCTACTTTTTATCCCCACCCGCTCATTGAGCAGGTGGGGATTTTGCCTTCGGGCCTTGGGACTGCACAGCGATAAGGTGCGTCCAGTACGTAATATTTTTGTGGCCCTCATACCACCGGGTAACCTGACATGGTAAATTGAAGTGCGACAGCAACCTTTAAGTCCGTCCTGTGAGGCGGGGAAGGAGGCCGGCACATGATGGATACCACCGGTGTATCTTCAGACCCAGAACACCAGAGAGTGATTCTGGAGCAAGCCGACATAGAGCGTGCGCTCACGCGCATTGCACACGAAATTTTGGAAGCCAACAAGGGCAGTGAAAATCTGGTTCTGCTGGGTATTCCACGCCGAGGATATCCTCTTGCCGAAAGGATCGCCGCTAAGATAGCGCAGACTGATTCCGGCTTTAATCCAGCCCTTTCGCTCGGCCAACTCGATATCACCATGTACCGTGATGATCTCAGGTCTATGCCCGGGCGAACCCCACAGCCAACGCGCCTACCGGCTGCCGGGATTGACGGCAAGAATGTGGTATTGGTCGACGATGTCCTCTACTCAGGGCGGACCATTCGGTCCGCTCTCGATGCCCTCAAAGATTACGGTCGCCCAGCGGTAGTTCGGTTAGCCGTTCTCGTGGACCGGGGCCACAGGCAACTACCTATCCGGGCTGACCATGTGGGAAAGAACCTGCCCACCAGCTCCGGCGAATCCGTCAAAGTCCTCTTGGAGAGCATAGACGCTATCAGCGACCGAGTAGTGATTATTCAGAAGGCATCAACCAAACAGGGGGCTGGTGCATGAAACACCTACTGGATACCCAAGACCTGAGCCTGCCAGAAGCTCTCGATATTCTCGACACCGCCGATTACATGGGTGAAATCGGCCAGCGCGAGGTCAAAAAACTGCCCGTCCTTCAAGGCAGAACCGTTGTTAATCTTTTCTTCGAGGACTCCACCCGCACCCGCCTCTCATTTGAGGCAGCAGAGAAGCGGCTCTCTGCAGATATCATCAATTTTTCCGCCAAAGGGTCTTCTGTTTCCAAGGGCGAATCTCTTAAAGACACTGCTCAGACCTTAGCGGCTATCAAGGCTGATGCAGTTGTTATCCGGCACAGTGCCTCCGGGGCACCCCAGCGTTTAGCCCAAGCCGGTTGGATTGATGTGCCTGTTCTCAACGCCGGTGATGGAACCCACGCCCACCCCACTCAGGCTCTGCTCGATGCTATGACTCTCCGGCAGTTCAAGGCCCGTGTTGAGGGGCGCGAGACCCGAGGACTCACCCTTGAGGGCATGCGGATCGCCATTGTGGGCGATATCCTGCACTCCCGTGTAGCCCGCTCCAACCTCTGGCTACTTCACACCTTAGGTGCAACCGTTAAGTTTGTCGCACCACCGACCCTGCTACCGGTGGAAATCAAACATTGGCCAGCAGAAGTTTACTACGACCTTGACGATGCGATTGAGTCAGGCCTTGATGCCATCATGATGTTGCGCATCCAAAAAGAGCGTATGAACGACGCTTTCTTCCCCTCCAGCCAAGAATATTCCCGCCGCTGGGGGCTTACCCCTGAACGCTTTATCAGGCTTGATAGCGCTAGCCATGAAACCGCAATTCTGCACCCCGGCCCCATGAACCGAGGTCTAGAGATTTGTGCCCAAGCAGCTGATTCACCCCGCTCCTGGGTGCTGCGCCAAGTCACTAACGGCGTATCGGTCCGTATGGCCGTGCTCTATCTACTCATGACCGGTGGCTCATCCGCTGACTTCTACTCGGGTTCCTAACCCCGCAAGGAAAAGAGAACACTATGACCTCTCATCTTTATCTCATCAAGGGAGCATCACTGCTCGGTGAAAAGACCGCCGACATTCTCATTCGCGGCGGGAAGATTGCTGAAGTGGGGGAGAACCTTCAAGCCGCTGAAGCTCAAATCATTGAGGCTAAGGGGCTCATCGCTCTGCCCGGCCTGGTCGATTTACACACCCACCTTCGTGAACCCGGCCAAGAGGACGCAGAAACCGTAGAAACCGGCAGCCGTGCGGCAGCTCTGGGCGGTTACACCTCAGTCTTTGCAATGGCTAACTCTAAGCCTGTAGCCGATACCGCTGGTGTTGTCGAGCAGGTCTATGAGCTGGGCCGCGAATCGGGTTGGGTTCACGTTCAACCTATCGGTGCCGTCACCGTAGGCCTGGCAGGAGAGCGGCTCTCAGAAATTGGTGCTATGGCAGATTCACGTGCTCAGGTACGCGTCTTCTCGGATGATGGCATGTGCGTATGGGACCCGGCCTTGATGCGCCGCGCCCTGGAATACGTCAAGACATTCAACGGTGTCATTGCCCAGCACGCCCAGGAGCCGCGCCTGACCCAAGGCGCCCAGATGAACGAGGGCAAGGTATCAGCTGAGCTAGGCTTGGCTGGCTGGCCCGCGGTAGCTGAGGAATCTATCATTGCCCGCGATGTACTACTTGCAGATCACGTTGGTTCGCGTCTGCATATCTGCCATCTCTCCACCAAGGGCTCGGTAGAAATCATCCGCTGGGCCAAAGAACGGGGAATTAACGTCACCGCAGAGGCAACCCCCCACCACCTACTGCTAACCGATGAGCTGGTGAGAACCTACGACCCCGTCTATAAGGTCAACCCACCCTTACGGACCGAAGAGGACGTTCTGGCCCTGCGCCAGGCAGTTGCCGATGGGATTATTGACATCATCGGTACTGACCATGCCCCGCACCCGGCAGAAAGCAAGGACTGTGAGTGGGCATGTGCAGCTAACGGGATGACCGGGCTTGAACAAGCTCTCTCCATCGTGCAGAAAACCCTGGTCGACACCGGGTACATCAGGTGGGCTGATGTCGCCCGAATCATGAGCACCAAGCCTGCTGAAATTGGTCTAGCCAACCAGCAGGGACGCCCCCTAGAAGCCGGAGAACCAGCAAACCTAGTTCTGGTTGACCCCGCAGCGACCCGCCTGATTGACCCGCAGGCTCAGGCAACCAAGGGTAAAAATAACCCCTACCGCGGTCTCGAAGTCCCCGGCATGGTTGTTGCCACTTTCTACAGCGGCCACCCCACCGTGCTTGATGGCAAACTCAATTCCCCCGTTCCCGCTGCCTAATTTGGGCACCAACCACAGATTAGAGAACCCCGTGCAGGAAAAGCTCATCCCCACCCTCATTCTGGCCCTCCTCTGCCTCCTTATTTTCTGGGCAATGCGGGCAGGCTGGAAAAGTCGTCAAAAGCGGCAGGTACAGGTGGGGGAGTTGCCCCCCGTACCAGCCCACTACGACGATGCCGAATCCGTCCTGGCCGTCCCCGGTGTTTACATTGCCACCACGATCATGGGGGACTGGCTCGATAGAATCGCTACCCAAACCCTGGGAGTCAAGGCAGCAGGAACTTTCTTTGTCTTTGACGATGCACTGATTATTGCACGTGATGGTGCCGAAGATATCTGGATTCCCGCGACCGACATTATTGCCGTGAGAACAGAGTCAGGTATGAGCGGCAAGTTCGTTGAAAAGGACGGCCTGGTCATGGTGTCCTGGTCCTTGAACGGAAACGCAGTCGATACCGGCTTCCGCACTCAGTTTGCCATCGATAAGCAATCTTTGCTCTCCGCTATCCGGGCTATCGCGCCGCAGGCATCCACAACCCTGCCCGATTGCCCTGTCTCAACTCTTAGCCGCTAACTGCGGCCTAACCGACCAAGATCAAGAGGAAGTGTGAATTTGTCTCAGCAAGCCAGTACCCCCCAAACCGCCGTTCTCGTCCTTGAAGACGGCACCGTCTACCGTGGTGAAAGCTACGGAGCTATAGGTTCTACTCTGGGCGAGGCAGTTTTCTCTACCGGCATGACCGGCTACCAGGAAACCCTCACCGACCCCTCCTACGCAGGGCAGATCGTTATCCAGACCGCCCCCCACATCGGTAATACGGGTGTCAACAGGCAAGACGCTGAATCTCGACGTATCTGGGTTGCCGGCTACGCGGTTCGTGATGCGGCTCGTCGCCCTTCCAACTGGCGTTCCGAGCGTTCTCTGGATGAAGAACTGATTGAGCAGGGCATCGTGGGTATTCAGGGCATCGACACCCGCGCTCTGACCCGTCACCTGCGCAGCGCCGGTGCCATGCGGGCCGGTATCTTTACCGGTAGCCATGCAGAACAGCCTGTTTCTGAACTGCTTGAAAAGGTCAAAGAAGCCGCGCCCATGAAGGGGCAGAAGCTGGCAGATTGCGTCTCCGTTGAGGCCGCCTACACTGTTGAACCGGCTGACTGGGGCTGGGACGGCCCTGTGCGGGCCACTCTGCTTGCTCTTGACCTTGGGATTAAGGCCATGACTCCTCAGCGCTTCGCAGAGCGCGGTGTGCGTGTTCATGTCCTTCCTGCATCCGCAACACTTGAAGAAATCAAGGGCTTGAGACCTGACGGTGTCTTTTTCTCCAACGGCCCAGGTGATCCCTCGACAGCCGACCAGCAGGTTGAACTGCTCCAGGACATCCTGCGAACCGGCACTCCCTTCTTCGGAATCTGCTTCGGCAACCAGTTGCTGGGCCGTGCCCTGGGCTTTGGCACCTACAAGCTACCTTTTGGCCACCGTGGCATTAACCAGCCCGTGCTTGACCGCACCACGGGCAAGGTAGAGATTACTGCCCAGAACCACGGTTTCGCTGTTGATGCACCGCTTGATGGCCCTGTGACCGCCCCCAACTCAGAGTTTGGTCGTGTAGAGGTCTCTCATATCGGCCTCAACGATCAGGTCGTAGAAGGTCTGCGTTGCCTCGACATCCCGGCCTTCTCGGTTCAATACCACCCAGAAGCCGCGGCTGGCCCGCACGATTCGGCCTACCTTTTTGACCGTTTCATTGATCTCATGCTCGAAAAGAAGAACTAAGGAAAAGAACCATGCCCAAGCGTCACGATCTCACATCAATTCTGGTCATCGGTTCAGGCCCCATCGTTATCGGTCAGGCCGCCGAATTCGACTACTCAGGTACACAGGCCCTCCGCGTGCTCAAAGATGAAGGTGTACGCGTCATTTTGGTCAACTCCAACCCGGCCACCATCATGACCGACCCCGAGTTCGCCGATGCCACCTACATAGAACCGATTACCCCAGAAGTCATTGAAAAAATCATTGCCAAGGAAAAGCCCGACGCAATCCTGCCTACCCTGGGTGGCCAGACCGCCTTGAACGCGGCTATCTCTCTCGATGAACAGGGAATCCTGGATAAGTATGGTGTTGAGCTTATCGGTGCAAACATCGAGGCCATCAACCTGGGTGAAGACCGAGAAGCCTTCAAGGGGGTCGTCGAACGTGCTGGTGGCGAATCTGCCCGGTCAGTCATTGTTCACACCATGGAGGAAGCCCTTGAAGCGGCCAAAGAACTGGGCTATCCCATGGTGGTTCGCCCGTCTTTCACCATGGGTGGTCTTGGCTCCGGCATGGCCTACAATGAGGCCGACTTGCACCGCATTGCCGGTGCCGGTATCCAATACAGCCCCACCAGCGAAGTCCTGCTCGAAGAGTCAATCCTGGGCTGGAAAGAATACGAGCTGGAAATGATGCGGGACAAGAACGATAACGTGGTTGTCGTCTGTTCCATCGAAAACTTTGATCCGGTCGGTGTTCATACCGGTGACTCCATCACGGTTGCCCCGGCCCTCACTCTGACCGACCGTGAGTACCAGCGCCTGCGTGATATCGCTATCAAGGTGATTCGTGAGGTGGGCGTTGATACCGGTGGCTGCAACATCCAGTTCGCCATTGACCCGGCTACCGGCCGTATCATCGTCATTGAGATGAATCCCCGTGTGTCGCGCTCTTCAGCTCTGGCCTCCAAGGCAACCGGTTTCCCCATCGCAAAGATCGCAACCATGCTCTCGCTGGGCTACACCCTAGACGAAATTCCCAACGATATTACCCAGAAGACTCCGGCTAGCTTTGAACCTACCCTTGACTACGTTGTGGTTAAGGTTCCCCGATTTGCCTTTGAGAAGTTCCCTGCGGCTGACCCCACTCTGACTACCACCATGAAGAGTGTGGGAGAAGCTATGGCTCTGGGCCGTAACTTTACTGAAGCTCTGCAAAAGGCTATGCGCTCCATGGAGCAAAAGGGCTCGACCTTCCGTTTTGACCAGCCCCAGCTCAGTTCTGCTGAGCTGTCAGAGCTGATTGAAAGTAGCAAGGTGGCAACCACCGAGCGTATCTTCCAGGTCCAGCGAGCTCTGCTTGCAGGTGCCACCGTTGAACAGATCTACCAAGCAACGGCCATCGACCCCTGGTTCCTGGACCAGCTGGTTCTGCTGAACGAGGTGGCTGCTGAAATCGCCCAGTCCAAGACACTCAGCGAGCGGACCCTGCGCCTCGCTAAGCGACATGGCTTCTCCGACGCGCAAATCGGTGAGATTCTGGGCATGAACGAGGCAGTGGTTCGGGGTATCCGCCATGCTCTCAACATCCGCCCAGTCTTCAAGACTGTAGATACCTGCGCCGCTGAGTTTGAGGCTTTTACCCCCTATCACTACTCTTCCTACGATCTTGAAGATGAGGTAGCGCACCACGAGAAGCCCTCCATCATGATTCTTGGTTCAGGGCCAAACCGCATCGGCCAGGGTATCGAGTTCGACTACTCCTGCGTGCATGCCTCCTTGGTCCTGCGTGAGGCCGGCTATGAGACCGTCATGGTTAACTGCAACCCCGAGACTGTCTCCACTGACTACGATGTCTCCACTCGCCTCTACTTTGAGCCCCTCACCCTAGAGGACGTCCTGGAGATTGTTGAGGCAGAGCGCCGAACTGGAGGCCTGATGGGTGTCTTTGTTCAGCTCGGTGGGCAGACCCCGCTCAAGCTGGCTCAGGAGCTTAAGGCTGCTGGTATTCCGATTCTGGGTACCTCGCCCGAGGCAATTGACCTAGCCGAAGACCGCGGTGAGTTCTCACGCGTCTTGGAAGAAGCCGGCCTGATTTCACCCAAGAACGGCATGGCTTTCACCTTTGAGAACGCCAAGAAGGTTGCTGACGAGATCGGTTACCCGGTCCTGGTTCGCCCATCCTACGTCTTGGGTGGCCGTGGCATGGAGATTGTCTACAGTGAAGAACAGCTGGCCCGTTACCTGGAAAATGCAACCGAGATTTCGCCCTCTCAGCCTGCCCTCATCGACAAGTTCCTCGAGGACGCTGTCGAGATTGACGTTGATGCTCTCTATGACGGAAGGGAGCTCTACTTAGGTGGGGTCATGGAGCATATTGAAGAAGCCGGTATTCACTCCGGTGACTCGGCCTGTGCCCTGCCGCCTATCACGCTCGGCCCCGATCTTGTTGAGCAGGTCAAAGAGGCAACCCTCAAAATCGCTCAGGGTGTTGGTGTACGGGGTCTGATTAACATTCAGTTCGCTGTCGCTTCTGAGATTCTTTATGTCATTGAAGCTAATCCCCGCGCTTCGCGCACTGTTCCTTTCGTCTCAAAGGCAACGGGTGTACAGCTCGCTAAGGCCGCAGCTCTGATTGGTGCAGGTAAGACCATTGCCGACTTGAAGGCCGAGGGCTACCTGCCCGCTAGCATGGACGGAGCTTCACTGCCCGCTGGTACCGCGATTGCTGTCAAGGAAGCGGTGCTCCCCTTCAGTCGCTTCCGCACCCCCGAAGGTATCGTTGTTGATTCCCTGCTGGGCCCGGAGATGCGCTCTACCGGTGAGGTTATGGGCCTGGACCGCTTCTTTGACACCGCTTTCGCTAAGGCTGAGAAGGCAGCCGGTTCCAGCCTACCGACTGAGGGTAAGGTCTTCGTATCGGTGGCTAACCGCGACAAGCGCAACTCGATTATTTACGTCAAGATGCTTCAGCAGCTTGGCTTTGAGATTGTTTCAACAGGCGGTACCGCAGAGGTGCTCCGACGAAACGGTGTTGAATCGCAAGTTGTTGCAAAGATCGCTGATACACCTGAGGGGGAGCGTTCCATCGTTGATTTGATTCGTGATGGCGAAATCAACCTGATTTTCAATACTCCCTCCGGTGGCCAGGCCCGTGGCGACGGCTACGAGATTCGTGCGGCTGCTACCTCGGTTGGTTGCCCGGTCATGACCACGGTTTCAGAATTCGGTGCTGCTGTTCAGGGTATCAACGCTCTGCGTGAGTATAGCTGGGGCGTCATGAGCCTACAGGAACACGGCGCTTCCATTGCTGCCGCGCTGACTCAGGAGCAGGCATGAGTGCCCGGGTAGGTTTCGGTGATCGCCTTGCAGCGGCTATGGAGTCGCGCGGGCCTCTGTGCGTAGGGATTGATCCCCACCCGGGTTTGCTTTCTGCCTGGGACCTGCCTGATACCCCGGAGTCCTTAGAGGCCTTTGCTTTGACAGTGCTTGAAGCTTGCGGGCCCGTTTCAGCAGCGCTCAAGCCTCAGGTTGCCCTATTTGAGCGCCACGGATCTGCTGGCTTGGCCGTACTTGAAAAACTGCACCGGGTGGCAGCTGATGCCGATGTGCTGATTATTGCTGATGCCAAACGCGGCGATATTGGCTCCACTATGGCCGCTTATTCCGATGCCTGGCTGGGGGAGCGTTCACCTCTGGCAACAGACTCTGTAACTCTGAGCCCCTACCTGGGCTTTGAATCGCTTCGGCCAGCTCTTGATCAGGCAGCGCAGACCTCGCGCGGCGTCTTTGTTCTTGCTTTGACATCTAACCCTGAGGGCAAGACTGTTCAGCATATCGGTGGGGAGCACTCTGTTGCTAAGGGAATTGTCGATGCCGCTTACCAGGAGAACGCTCAAGGCCACTGGTCTGTTATGGGGCCGTGCGGTTTGGTGGTCGGGGCAACAGTGGGTCCAGCTCTTCAGGAGCTTGGTATAGACCTAGCCAGCTTCAACGGGCCAATCCTTGCTCCTGGGTATGGTGCACAGGGCGCAAGTGCGTTAGATCTTTATAAAGTGTTTACCGGGGTTAAACAACAAGTGCTTGTTAATTCGAGCCGCGGTGTACTTGTGTCGGGACCTGATGCTATATCTTTGAGAAACGCCGCCGAACGTTCGCGAGACGAATTGATCAAAGCGCTTCTCAAGGCAGAGTAATCATACAAATGGTGGGGAATTATTCAATTTCCCACCATTTTTTATATTGTTTCGTGTTACTCATGGGTAACATCTTCCATAATCGCCTCTGACATGCTAATTTGTAAATGTTGGTTCGCAGTAGGCGTGTATCACCCCCAAAAAAAATGAGCATCTGCTCAGATTCACCCTACCCAACACCTTATGAACCCCCGTTGCCGGTAACGGCACCTCGCACAGAAGGATACGATTATGCCTCTACAACCTCTGACCGAAGAACAGCGCGCAGCCGCCCGCGAAAAGGCCAAGAAAGCTCGCGTTACCCGCGCAGAAATTAAGAATGCTGTCAAGACCAAGCAAATCACCATTGCAGAGGTCCTTAAGCGCGCTGAAACCGATGAAGCAGTCGCTAGACTTAAGGTGACCGATTTGCTCACCTCCCTACCGGGCGTGGGTGAGGTTCGGACCGAAAACATTTTGAACGACCTGAATATCGCCGCCTCCCGTCGCTTGCGTGGCCTTGGCATCCACCAGCGTAAGGCGCTTATTAACCTTCTCGATCGATAGGGAACACCGCATGACAGAACAGACAGCCACACCTCAGCTCACCGTACTTGCTGGCCCTACCGCCGTCGGCAAAGGGACGGTTTCTGCTTACATCCGTGAGCATTACCCGGAGGTCTGGTTCTCTGTCTCTGCCACGACCCGTGATCCCCGCCCCGGCGAAGAAGACGGTGTCCACTACTACTTTGTCTCCGACGAAGAGTTCAGCTCCATGGTTGAAAACCGGCAGATGCTGGAGTGGGCTACCGTTCACAATAGCTACAAGTACGGCACGATTCGTTCTATGGTGCAGAAGCAGCTCGATGCGGGTAAGCATGTATTGCTAGAAATTGATTTGCAGGGGGCACGTCAGGTCCGCAATGCCATGCCCGAAGCTCAGCTCATCTTTCTTGCTCCCCCCAGTTGGGATGAGCTTGTTGCCCGCCTGATTGGTCGCGGAACGGAATCAGCGCAGGAGCAAGAGAGTCGCCTGGAAACAGCCAAAATTGAATTAGCAGCTGAACCCGAGTTTGACCACACTGTCATTAACGAGACAGTAGCCGAAGCGGCTGAAGAGATTATCAAGCTCATGGGTATTGGGCGTTAGGTTTTACGGCACGGGGCGGCAGACTAGGGGAACATCACCCTAAGACGCCGCCCTTTTGCGTGACAAAAAAACCGTTGACCGATAGTATAGGTAGAGTTTTATGCCGTCGTTATTTTCGATGGCCAGCAAGCATAGTCAAGATGGAGTCTTAAGTGGCAAACGCACACAACGATGAAGGTATCATCAATCCCAGCGCAGACGCTCTGATCCAAAAAGCTGAGTCGAAGTACGGTCTGGTGATTTTTGGTGCTCGCCGTGCACGCCAGATTAACGCCTACTACTCTCAGCTTCACGAGAACCTCTACGATCATGTTGGTCCTCTGGTTGATTCTGAGCCCAACGAAAAGTCACTTTCCGTGGCTATGCGTGAAATCAACGAAGGCCTGATTGAGTCACGACACATCAAGGACGGCCAGTTCGACGAAAACGGTACCCTGATTCACGAAGATGAGCCCAGCGCTTTCCTTCCCGGCAATGACTTCTACATCGACGAACCTTTTGTAGAGTACGTCGATGCAGATGGCACTCAGCAGGCCTAGCAGCTCATCACCGATGCGAGTCGTTATAGGCATTGGAGGGGGCATTGCTGCATATAAAGCAGCAATGCTCCTTCGTCTTTTTGGTAAAGCGGGCCATGAGGTTATCGCTATCCCCACCCAAGCCGCGCTCAAGTTCATTGGGCAGCCCACACTCGAGGCTCTCAGCGGTAACCCTGTCTCTGTAGACGTATTTGAGCGAGTGCCCGAGGTCAACCATGTGCGCCAGGCTGAGCAGGCCGATGCAGTGATTATTGCACCGGCTACAGCAGATTTGATGGCCCGCCTTGCAGCGGGTCGGGCAAACGATTTGCTGTCGGCAACAGTTCTGACCACCCATGCCCCAGTTATTCTGGCACCCGCTATGCACACCCAGATGTGGGAGCACCCTGCCACCCAGGCCAATGTAGCCACGCTTCGGTCCTATGGCTACCGGCTTATTGAGCCTGCTGTTGGCCGGCTCACCGGCCCAGATTCCGGGGTTGGCAGACTACCTGAGCCTGAAGAAATTTACGCTCAAGCCCTAGCTGTCCTTGGTTGGGGCCGGGAACAGGGCTCCTGCGCTGAGACTGTCTCGAAGCCACTTGCAGGGCAGAGGCTGCTGATTACTGCAGGTGGCACAAGGGAGGCCCTAGACCCGGTCAGGTTCTTGGGCAACCGCTCATCGGGTAAGCAAGGGGTTGCTCTTGCCCAAGTAGCAACCGACCTAGGGGCAAGGGTTCATCTGATTGGAGCCAACCTAGAAGTCAGGCCACCGTCAGATCTAGATAAACTGACCCTTGTCACCAGCGCCGAGCAGATGCGCAGGGCTGTATTCGACGCCTTATCTGAGTCGGATATGGTAATCATGGCGGCAGCAGTTGCTGATTTCAGGCCTGCAGACTACACCGACTCCAAGATTAAAAAGACCGATGATCCGCTGGCCGATCCGGTTATTCGTCTAGTGCGTAATCCCGATATCCTGCGTGAAATCGTCCTGCACCGCCAGAACAATCCTGAGGGGGGACCAAGGACTATCGTGGGGTTTGCGGCCGAGACCGGCGATGACACGGCTACCCCGCTGGAGTACGGTCAAGCAAAGCTGACACGAAAAGGGTGCGACTATCTGGCCGTAAACACCGTCAGCCCTACGCTAGGTTTCGGAGCAGATAATAACACAGTTACGCTTTTGCCCAAAGATGGGGGAGAGCACTTGGTCGCCCAAGGCACTAAAGAAGACGTGGCTCGTGCGCTTCTGCTTCATATCGCGCAACAAACCCAACAGTAGTTAACTTTATAGCCCGCTTTCATTGAGAGAAGTACAGTAGAACCGTGACTGAAAATAACCATCTCCGTTTGTTTACCAGTGAGTCCGTCACTGAAGGACACCCCGACAAAATTTGCGACCAGATTTCAGACTCCATTCTGGATGCTCTGCTGACCGTTGACCCGCTCTCTAACGTCGCTGTAGAAACCTTGGTCACCACCGGCCAGGTTCACGTTGCAGGTGAAGTGACCACCAACGGTTACGTCGATATTCCCCAGATTGTCCGTCAGACCATTCTTAAAATTGGTTACAATTCCTCAACCCACGGGTTTGACGGTGAGTTCTGTGGCGTATCAGTTTCCATCGGCGAGCAGTCACCCGATATCAATTCGGGTGTCTACAACTCTCTTGAGGCCCGCCAGGGAACCGCAACCGATGACCTTGATCTACAGGGCGCAGGAGACCAGGGCATCATGTTCGGCTACGCGACCAAGGAGACCGATGTTCTCATGCCCGCTCCTATCTACCTGGCCCACCGTCTAGCCGAACGACTGACACAGGTACGCAAAGAGGGAACTCTGCCTAATCTACGCCCCGATGGTAAGACCCAGGTAACGCTCGGTTACGACGATAACTTCAAACCCGTCACTGTCGATACCGTGGTGGTTTCTACCCAGCACACGGCAGACTACGATTTGGCTCAGCTCGATGCCGATATTCGTGAGCACGTCATTGAACCCGTTCTGGCCTCTTTTGACTGTGATTCCTCAAACGCAAAGTTCATTATCAACCCGGCTGGCCGTTTCGTTCAGGGTGGCCCCGTGGGCGATGCCGGTCTAACCGGCCGCAAAATTATTGTCGATACCTATGGTGGTATGGCACGCCACGGAGGCGGTGCCTTCTCAGGCAAGGACCCGTCCAAGGTTGACCGCTCCGCTGCCTACGCTATGCGCTGGGTTGCCAAGAACATCGTGGCAGCCGGTCTTGCGGACCGCGCCGAGGTCCAGGTAGCCTACGCTATCGGCCAGGCCGCTCCGGTGGGTATCTACGTCGAAACTTTCGGTACCGAGAAGGTATCGGTAGCAACCATCGAACACGCTATCCGCGAGGTCTTTGACCTGCGCCCCCTAGCTATTATTCGTGACCTGGAACTGCGCCGGCCAATCTACGCAAGGACCGCAGCCAACGGCCACTTCGGCCGCGAAGAACGTGAGTTTACCTGGGAGCGGACCAACCGCGTCAGCGAGCTTAAGGCTGCAGCGGGCATCTAATATAATGTCCTCATGACTCAGGTGCCTTCTTACGAATCCCCGCAACTTGATTTGTTGCGGGGATTCGACCTTGCTTCGCCCCAGCAGGCTGATGCTGTACCAGCCGAAGCGCAGGCCGGGCATCTACCCGTAGCAAGGGTTCACATTGATAGTCCGCTACCGCACCTGGACAGGCTCTTCGATTACAGCATTCCTGTCTCGCTTGATGCCCAAGCACAGCCCGGTGTGCGGGTGCGCGTGAAATTCAACAACCGGACCGTCTCAGGCTGGATTCGTGAAAGGGCAGCAACAAGCAGTGTCGCGGGACGCTTGCTACCCCTCCAAGAAGTAATCTCACCGGTTTCCGTTGTTTCACCCCAGGTTTTTCAGCTTGCTGATGCGCTAGCTGATAGGTATGCGGGGCTGATTCCCGATATCCTGCGCCTTGCGATTCCACCGCGTGTTGCCAGCGTTGAAAAACCCTATCTACCGCGAAAGGGCGATAGCGGCCCCGGCCAGCACGGCCTGACCCACACCTATCGTGCTGAACCGCTGGAAATAGCACCGGTGGATTTGGAAGGCTTTGCTGACTATACCAACGGTCCCGAGTTCTGCGATGACCTTTTAGCAGGTGCAGAGGCGCGGGCAGTTATGGCCGTCCTACCCTCGCACCCCGAACGGAGCTGGGAGGACCTACTTGCCTCAGCTCTGGTGGCTACCGCCAGCACCGGCAGGGGAGCCTTAGCTCTCGTTCCTGACCGCAAAAGCCTGGACCGCCTTGCCCAGGCTCTGAATAAGCTGGTTCCGGCATCAGCATTCGTCCAGCTAACAGCACACGACCAGCCCACCATAAGGTACCGTAACTTTCTGTTGACCAGATGCGGGGCCGTGCGCATTGTGATTGGAACGCGCTCAGCAGCCTACGCCCCGGTTGCTAATTTAGGACTGGTAGCCTGCTGGGACGATGGGGACTCTTCACTCATTGAACAGCGGTCGCCCTACTGCCACGCACGCGACGTCCTTTTGCTGAGGGCTAGCCAAGAAAACACGGCGGCTCTCTTCATGGGCTACGCAGTTTCCAGCGAGGCAGCGCGCTTGGTACGCACCCGCTGGGCCAGTTTTATCGGGGCCGAACGAGAACTGGTCCGCTCCTTTACACCCAGGGTTATGACAACGGGTGATGACTACGCACTGGCTAGGGACCCGCTGGCTGCTATAGCCCGTATCCCGCACCAGGCTTTCGCTGTAGCCAAAGACGCCCTCGAAACGGGGCCCGTTCTTATACAGGTAGCTCGGGCTGGCTACATTCCTGCGCTCAGCTGTCAGCGGTGTCGTATGCCAGCACGTTGCGCAGACTGCCGCGGACCTATGATTGTACCTGGCGGAGGTAGCGCCCCCCAGTGCGGTTGGTGCGGTCATCTGGCCCAGGGCTGGCATTGTATCGAATGCGGCTATGACCGCTGGCGTACCGGCGCAGCCGGTGCCTTACGCACCGCCGAAGAACTGGGCCGGGCTTTCCCTGGTGTACCGGTGATCACCTCCAGTGGCGAGAATATCCGCCCCGCTATCGGCCCCGAACCGGCCCTGGTCATTGCCACTCCTGGCGGGGAGCCGGTAGCCCAAGGTGGCTACTCTGCGGCGCTCTTGCTTGATGCTGATCGCATGCTCCAGTTTGATTCGCTGCGGGCACCGGAGACCGCTTTGCGTCGCTGGTTCAACGCCGCAGCGCTGGTGCGTTCTTTTGCGGTGGGTGGCCGCGTGGTCACGACAGCTAGCCCTTCACCCACGCTTGAAGCCCTTATCCGTTGGGATCCCATGGGCTTTGCCCTGTGGGAGATGGATGAGCGCAACGAGATTGGCCTACCACCGGCTGTTCGTACCGCTGCTATTACGGGCAGTGAAAAAGCTGTCCAGACCTTCTTGGACGCTATTGAACTACCTGACCAAGTGCGGGTGAGCGGGCCAGTAGCTTTAGCTGACCCTACAGGGTTTTACGACGGTGAACCCGAGGGAGATCTCTACCGCGCCATTATCTTCTTTACCTATGCGCAGGGGCCTAGTCTCACCCATCACCTCAGAGCAAGGAAGGCATCCCTAGCTGCCCTGCATAAGAGCGAGCCAGTCCAGATTAGGTGTGACGGCCTAGATATCCTCTAGGCTTCCGCCTGCCCTTGGTAGAGCTTCATTGCTGTCTCAACTAGTGTGAGTGCGCTGGCCTGCCAGCTGTAGCGTTGAGAATCCTTTAATCCTGCTCTGACCGCCTGCTGGGCAACAGCCGGGGCGGACAGACCTCGTATTGCCTGCGCAAATTCCCAGGCGTTATGGGTGCTGGCAAAGTGGGCGTTCGGAGCTATCTCACGGAAGATAGGGATATCGCTGAGTACAACGGGGCAACCGGCGGCCTGTGCTTCAGCAACCGGCAGACCGTAGCCCTCATCCTTTGAGGCGGTGAGCAGGGCGTGGGCGCGCCCCAGCCAATTGCGGTATTCCTCATCGCTCACACCGTTGTGGAAGGTGACGTTGGAACCGGCAAGTGGCAGTAATTCAGCCTTCCGGTGGGGACTGATTTTAGAGAGCAGGTGCAGGCGATAGTCGGGCAGGAACTTCATGGCCCGCAGTAGGGTCTCCACATTCTTGTAGGGCATGAAGGAACCCATATAGATCAGGTCTTTGGTACGGGTCGAAAGCGCTGCAAGCGCCTGAGCTTCGGTCACAATACTCCCTGGCTGGGGGGCATTAGGGATCTCGACAAGACAGCGGTGTGTCAGGCTGTGTTGTCTTATGAGATCTGCCGTTGTCGCCGATACCGTTGCAACAGCATCTGCGCTGTTGAGCAGGTATTGCTGGGGAGCGTAGGTTGAATGGAAGACCCTCCAGCCCAGGCGTACGGGCAGGGGCAGGAAGGAGGGCGGAGTAGGGTAGCTGTAGTAGATCAGGTCGTGAAGGGTCAGAATTAGCTTGAATTTGCGTCCTAAACCGCCCAAACCAAGGGTCTGCATGGGAGAAAAAACTACGTCAGGGTTGTGACGATTCAGCTGGAGGGCCGCGAGAGGCTCAAGGGCAGATGTTGGTGAGCAGATTGTGATGTAAGGCAGAGGCGGAAGCATCTCAAGCTGGCGAAGGTCGTGGATAGCCATGACTAGCTGGAAGTCCCGTGGCAGGTGGCTATCTTGGCTCTCTATCAGCTCATGTAGAGCTGTCAGGAGTGATGCTGTATAGCGGCTAATTCCATCGTGGAAGCCAATGCGGGTGTAGCGTGCATCAACGATTAGCTTCACAGTTCTAGCCCTTCACGGTTGAATTCTTTAATGAGAGCGGCTGCTCGTAAGGGTGTTTCGTAGTGAATAAGGTGGCCCACCTCGGGGATCAGATCAAAACGTCCCTGCTGCAGAGAAGCGGCCATCTGCTCTTGAAGTTCCAGGGTACCCAGGTCGTCTTTTTCGGCAACAACCATCTGAACGGGCAGGGGGACTGAGGGGGCAAAATCAGCGGCAGTGGCCGATATGGAGGCCCGGTAGGCTTGCAGGACGGCATCGCGGGAGGCAAATGAGCCGAAATAGGCGTCGTGCTGGCTGTTGATAAAGGCGCGAAGCTCTGGGTCCTGGGTCTTCATCATATACTCGCTACTGAGCCTGGTCACCAGCCGGGAACGGAGCAGAGCAAATCCCAGACCCGAGGGGAGACAGGCGCCCGCCCCATAGTAAAGCTCGGCCAGACGGGTCATAATCTTCTGCTCGCCTTCCAGGGCAGGCTGGCAGATGGGGTTGATGAGGGTGAGCCGGGTGAAAAGCTGGGGGCGGACTAGCGCCGTGTAGCTAGTGATAATAGACCCAAAAGAGTGGCCGACCAGGTGGACGGGGCTAGGGCTTGTCAGTTCAATGAAGTCAACCAGCCAGGCCGCATAGCTAGATATCGTGTGCTCAGCACCGGGGATCGCCTCGCTTCTGCCAAACCCAGGTAGGTCGGGGATATAGACACAGTAGTCCTCTAGGCCCTGGGCTATGAGCTCCAACCCGTGGTGGTCACCCCGAAAACCGTGAATTAGAACCAGGGGAGGGGCATCTTCCTTGCCGTAGACCCACCAGCGGCAGCGGGCACCGGCAATTACACCCTCGTGAAGGTGCCCGCGCATCTTGATGGTGGGTACCGGTTCAAAGACCGAGGGCTGCTGTTCTGAGGTATCCAACGGCATCATCAACTCCTTTACCAAAACACTGTACCCGTTTTCACCCAAGGTATGCTTTCTCACCCAGCAGACGGGCGGGGTAAACCCTGCCGAGGCGCGGTACACTAGGTAACAAATGATTGACAGCTTTGGCTTTGGTGTGCCCAAAAATGGTGCTCCAGAATCGAATGACAGACAGGAAACACCGTGACTGGCCAGGTAGAACCTACCGAACAGAACGAAACCACCTGGGACTTCCGTGCCATGGAAGCCAAGTGGCAGCCCTACTGGGAAGAGACTAAGGTCTTTGAACCCACCGATGATGAAAGTCTAGAAACTCGTTATGTAGCGGATATGTTCCCCTACCCCTCCGGCGACCTACACATGGGTCATGCCGAGGCCTTCGCTATTGGCGATGTGACTGCCCGTTTCTGGAAGCAGAAGGGCTACAATGTTTTGCACCCTATCGGTTGGGACTCCTTTGGTCTGCCCGCTGAAAACGCGGCTATCAAAAATAACACCCACCCTCAAGAGTGGACCTACAAGAACATTGAGACCCAGGCAGGTTCTTTCAAACGGTACGGCATTATGGCCGACTGGTCGCGCCGCCTGCACACCTCAGATCCCGAATACTACCGGTGGACCCAGTGGCTCTTCCAGCAGTTCTACAAGAAGGGCCTAGCCTACCGTAAGTTCTCGCAGGTCAACTGGTGCCCCAAGGACCAGACCGTACTCGCTAACGAGCAGGTTGTTAACGGGGAGTGCGAGCGCTGCCATACCCAGGTCACTAAGAAGTCTCTGAACCAGTGGTACTTCAAGATTACCGAGTACGCCCAAGAACTCCTGGACGATATGAAGGAGCTTGAAGGGCACTGGCCTGACCGTGTTCTGGCCATGCAACGGAACTGGATTGGCCGTTCTGAGGGTGCGCAGGTTACCTTCGCCCTTGAGGCAGCTGAGGGTAAGCCCGCTAGCAGTGTGGATGTCTTTACAACCCGCCCCGATACCCTATACGGTGCTACTTTCTTCATCGTGGCTGCCGATGCCGATCTGGCCCTCGAACTGGTCACCGATGATCAGCGCGCGGCTCTGGAGGCCTACCGCGAGAAGATCAAGGTTCTATCGGACATTGACCGCCAGGCCACTGACCGAGAGAAGACCGGTGTCTTCCTAGGCCGTTACGCAATCAACCCGCTCACCGGCGATAAGCTACCGCTGTGGGCTTCTGATTACGCCCTAGCTGACTACGGTACAGGTGCGCTCATGGCCGTGCCCGCCCACGACCAGCGCGACCTGGACTTTGCCCGCAAGTTTGATATTCCCGTCATTACCGTTCTTGAGACTGGCGAGGAAGACCCTGCGGTTTCAGGTCTTGCAACCACCGGTGACGGTGTCCATATCAACTCTGGCCCCCTGGACGGCCTCAACAAGGCTGAGGCAATCTCCAAGGTAATTGAGATGCTGGAAGAGAAGGGCCTAGGTAGCGGCAAAGTCAATTTCCGCCTGCGTGACTGGTTGCTCTCCCGTCAGCGTTTCTGGGGTTGCCCGATTCCTGTAGTCCACTGTGAAGAGCACGGTGAGCAGCTGGTGCCCGAGGACCAGCTACCTGTTCTCCTGCCCGATAACCTCTCGGGCGAAGACCTGGCCCCTAAGGGCCAGTCACCTCTTGCTGCGGCCACCGAGTGGAATACCGCTCCCTGCCCCGTATGTGGCAAGGATGCCAAGCGTGACTCCGACACCATGGACACTTTTGTGGATTCCTCCTGGTACTTCCTGCGCTATGTTTCCCCCAACTTCGATGCTGGCATCTTTGATCCCGAGCAGATGAAGAAGTGGAACCAGGTTGACATGTATGTTGGCGGTGTTGAGCACGCTATCTTGCATCTGCTCTACGCACGCTTCTTCACCAAGGTCATTCGTGACCTGGGCCTGATTGACCATTCAGAGCCTTTCAAGGCTCTGATGAATCAGGGCCAGGTTCTCAACCAGGGTAAGGCTATGTCCAAGTCCCTGGGCAACGGCGTTGACTTGGGTGAGCAGCTGGATAAGTTCGGTGTCGATGCTATCCGAACCGTCATGGTTTTTGCTTCCCCGCCCGAAGACGATGTGGACTGGGCCGATGTATCACCCGCAGGTATGCAGAAGTTCTTGGCACGCGCCTGGCGTGTAGCCAACGATGTCAGCAGCCAACCCGGTGTTGACGGCGCCACCGGCGATAAGACCCTGCACCAGCTGGTTCACCGCACCATCTTTGAAGCCGGAAATCTGGTAGAAAACGGCAAGTTCAATGTTGCTGTTGCTAAAACCATGGAGCTGGTGAACGCCACCCGCAAGGTGATCGACTCTGGCGCTGGTGCGGCTGACCCCGCGGTCCGCGAGGCGGCTGAGGCTATTGCGATCCTGCTTTCACTCTATGCCCCCTACACCGCTGAGGACGCCTGGCACCTGCTGGGCCACGATACCCCGGTTCTGACCGCCGGTTGGCCTGCCGTTGACGAGAGCCAGCTGGTTGATGAGACAGTCACCGCTATCGTCCAGGTCAAGGGCAAGCTCAAGGACCGTCTGGAGGTTGCCAAGGACATTTCCGAGGCAGACCTTGAGAAGCTAGCTCTAGCGTCTGAAGCCGTTCAGCGTGCTCTGGCTGGGGCTGAAATCCGCAAGGTAATTATTCGTGCCCCTAAGCTCGTGAATATCGTCATCTAATATTTCTTGGCTGTTTTCAGGCGGGGTGCCACCAATCTGGGTGGCATCCCGCCTGCTTTCTGTTAAGGGTGCTAGACAGCAGAAGGGGTAGAGTAGGAGGGTGCGTTCACTTGCTCTCGTTACCGATTCTTCTTCCGCTCTGCCTACAGAGCTGCTGGCAGCTCTGCTCAGTGCGGGCGGCTTTGCCATTGCGGATTTACCGGTTTCAATCGACAATCAGCCGGTTGATAGCCTGGACTCCATGACCGTTGATGAGGCTATTGCTATGGCCCATGTTCAGGGCCAGCAGGTTACCACTTCCGGGGTGGCTCCCGGGGCCCTGGCTGATATTTACGAGGACTTCGCCCAGCAAGGGTTTGAGGGCGTTGTTTCGGTACACCTGTCGGGTGAGCTTTCTGGCACCTGCGATGCAGCAGGCTTGGCCGCGTCCATGGTTGATATCCCGGTTGCGGTGGTGGACTCTCTCAACCTTGCAATGGGTCTGGGGGAGCCGGTTGCCCGCCTGCACCGGTTGTTGGCCGAGGAGGGCGACCTAGAGAGAGCAAGCCTTCTGGCTGAAGAGCTGTGTTCAAGCACCGAGCTCTTCTTTTTTATTCCAACCCTAGACGCTCTCAAACGGGGCGGTCGGGTCAGCCCAGCCCTTGCAATGGTTGGGCAGATGTTCCAAATTCGACCTGTGGCAACCGTTCTGGACGGCAAGCTAAGCTACCTTGAACGCCCACGCACCACGGCAAAGGCTATTGAATGCCTCGTAGCCCTCACTCATGATGCTTGTAGTAAACGCTCCGGTGAGTTGCCTTTAGACATCACTTTAGAAACCTCTGAAGCCAGATCACTGATACAGAGGGCTGGCAGGGTCGTTGCTATCCACTACAGCGGGAATGTGGAGCAGGCAAAAGAACTTAAAACTAGGCTCGGTCAAGTAGCTGAGCAAGCTCAGCTTAGCCCGCTACCGCCGGTTCTAGCCGCCCACGCAGGCCTGGGTGCTCTTGCAACCGTTGTGCTCTAGGCTTTGGTAGGTGGGCTGCCTGTGAGCATCGTGTTCTACAGCCGCGTCATGTATTCACCTTTTTCACTAACTGATGAGCTAAGTGCTGGAGAATAACAGTGCCCTGGCCTTCCACAGCTAGGGTTGAATACAGGTCGCTAGGACCGATCGGTCTAACCTGTCGGCATGAAAGAACAGCACTTTCAGAGCCCCGACCTTTCGCAGGAGGCCTGGCCAGAACCCTACGACTGCGAGGATGATAGGCCTGATCGACTCACAGATTATCTGATTACGACAAGAGGTCCTGCCCCCGGTGAGGATCCAGCTCAACCTTCAGAACAGGTCGGCAGCTCACGCCCACGCCACCGGCTACTGATTGAACAGGCCCTGCAGGCGCAGTCAGCTCATAGCTCTTTATCAGCCCCTCAGGCATCGGTGATTCGTTGGAAGGTACCTACCGGAGCGCTTATTATCCTTGCACTGGTTCTTTCCGGCTTTGCCCTGTGGCCGGTAGTAGGAGATTCAAGAGGTAGCCAAGAAGTCATCTCTCCCGTTTCTGCTCCGGCACAGGAACAGGCAGGTGCTCGGTCCAGGCAGGAGCCAAACAACACCTCAGATTCTAGTACGCCCACCAGTAGCAGTTCAGCCGCATCAGGTGGTGCTGTCCTAGTACATGTGACCGGTGCTGTGATCTCTCCCGGCCTCTACGAGCTTAAACCGGGGGGCCGCGTCAACGACGCACTTACTGCTGCCGGTGGGCCTAGGCCCGATGCAAATACCTCGGCTATCAATCTGGCTGAACCGGTCATGGATGGGAGGCAAATATATGTTCCGGCGGTGGGGGAGGAAACCGTCCTGCCACCCGCACAGGCTACCCAGGGAAAGGCAAGTAGCTCCGCCGGTAGTTCCTCTGCTACCGATCATTTGGTGAACATCAACACAGCAGAAGCTAGCGAGCTGCAGACTCTGCCCCAGGTTGGTCCTGTACTTGCTGAATCGATCATAGCCTGGCGTGAAGAGCACGGAGGTTTCCAGTCCGTTGACGAGTTAGACCAGGTATCAGGTATCGGGCCGTCTAAACTCGAAAAACTCAGGCCATTGGTGACCGTCTAATGGGATCTGCACAGTACCTTCGCAAGCGCTGGCACCAATCCCGGGCCCTGAGCTGGCATCGGCTGGCGCAACCTCGTTTTACAGATATACGGCTCCTTCCTGCGGCACTTTCTCTCTGGTGTTTTACTGCCCTTACGCACCTATACCCTTTCAGAAGAGTGGCTCTGATCTTCCTGCTCTTACTTGCTTTCCTGCTGTGCCTTTCCTATCGGCCCTTGACTCTCAGAATAAGCAGAATCAGCACCAGGATTCACGGGGGATTACAGGCCTGTCTAGCCTTTGCGCTCCTGCTTTCTTGTCTGCAGGCCGTCATTATGGTGGGCAAAGATTATCCAGCTAGGTTAGCCCTACTCCAAGAGCTCAACGGTCAGGGCATACGGCTTGCCGGGCAGGTTGTGAACTCCGAACCGGCCACTCGGGGAGGCTACAGGACGACCGTTGCCACTCACCAGCTATCGAAGTATCCCAGCACCTACGAGGCAGCTATCAGCCTTCATATCTACACAGAGCAGCTGTTCGTTCCCGGAAGCTCAGTAACCGGTGTAGGTAGATTTCGTGTTCAGGGTAGCTACTACAGCGTCAAAGGGGCGCTACGGTACCAGGGCGGTGCCCCATCAGCTCCCGCTATTTTTCTTCTCAAAAACGAGCTACGGGCAAAGGCGACTAGAGAGATAGGTGCGGATGAGGCCGGGCTGGTCTTAGGGATGGCATACGGGGACGATACTCCGCTTTCAGAGCAGGCGGTCAATGCTTTAAGAGCCTCAGGGCTCACTCATCTCACAGCCGTATCCGGTTCCAATATCACCCTCATCTTCGTGCTGGCCTACCGGCTGGTTCAGCAACTGGGCCTACCCAGGTTACTTCTGATTTGTTCTGGTCTGGGCGCTGCCACCCTCTACGTCTCGGTTGTCGGCCCGGACGGTTCGGTATTAAGGGCTTGGACTATGGGCCTGCTCGGTGCGGTAGGTCTTGTGCTGGGGCACGGGGCCTACCGGCTTACCTTGCTCTCAAGCTGCCTTATCGGTTTGCTGTTTATATCACCCGAACTGGCAACCGACTACGGGTTCGTGCTATCCGTCACAGCCACAGCCTCGCTGATGCTGTTGGCACCTGCCATAACGCGTCTTCTCTGCCATATTTTTCCTTTACTCTGGGCCGAAGTCTTGGCTCTTCCTTTGGCGGCTTCTCTATGGTGTGCACCGGTTATTTTGCTCCTTTCAGAGTCTTTCTACCCCTATACCGTTCTTGCAAATATCCTGGTGGCCCCATTCGTTGCCCCTATTACCTTGGCCGGCCTAGCGGCCCTCCTAGCTTCAAGCCTGAATTATGCTGATCAGGCAGCTAGCTTCTTCCTCCAATGCGGTGGCCTGGGCGCACAAACCGTCCATTGGGTAAGCCGCTGGTGCTATGACCTCCCCGGTAGTCGCATCCCTTTAGAGGTGAGCCCCCACAACCTACTGCTGACGCTCTTTGGCGTGGCGGCTGTCAGTGCCATAGTTTTGGTGACCGATGCCCGGATTAACACTCCGCAGGATTCAAGAGTTCCTGCCTTATTTGATGTTGGCGGGAGCGGTATAGCGTGAGCAGAACACCTTCTTTGAATAACCTCTTACCCGGTTCCTGGAGCAAAGACCCAGCACGAAAATGGGCCAATCTGGTGCTCTTCTGCCTCATTGTGGTTCTTCTGTTCGTACTTATCACTCCACGCTTTTCATCAAGAGATAAGGCCCCAGCTGACTGGCAGTGGATTACCTGCGACGTTGGCCAAGGCGATGCCCACCTCATCAGAATAGGCAATAGTTCTGCCATCCTCCTGGATACAGGGGATAACCCTCAAGCACTTAAAACCTGTCTGGACTGGGCTGGCATCGACGAACTAGAGGCAGTCGTGCTCACGCACGAGCACAGCGACCACTACGGTGCCTACTCTTGGGCTTTGGCCTCCCTACCCGTCAAGAATGTAGTGGTAAGCCCCTATTTTGCTTCAGAAAAACTCAACCAGCTAGAAGGTCACGTCTCCCGGCAGCTACAGCATCAACCGGCACTGCATTCTCTTGAGCAGGGGAGCTCTGTAGGCTTTCCCCTCAGTAATCACCGGGTACAAGCTACCGCAGAGGTTTTGTGGCCACCGTCCGAACCGCAAGCGATACCCGGTCAATCAGATAGCTCAAGCTGGACCAACAATACCTCGCTGGTGATGCGCTGGGATATCGCGCCCTTGAACTCGCAAGAGGAGCACCTCACGGTACTCACCACAGGCGACCTAGAGGCGGAAGCTGCCCATAGCATCATCACAAACTACGGCTCAGCCTTGCCCTCAGCAGTGCTTAAGGTCGCCCACCACGGGTCCAAGGGGAGCGGGACCGATCTCATCATCGCTGTCAAACCTCAGCTAGCTGTAGTTTCAGTGGGACAGGGCAACAGCTACGGCCACCCTCACCCCAGCATTATGGAATTTTTAGAGAAACAGGGCATAGCTACTAAGAGGACAGACCAACAGGGCCATATCGCGGTGAGCTCCCATGACGATGGTCTACACCTCATCACTTCTCGTTAACCTGCACGCCCAAAGATTTTCTGACAAGATGGAAGGACACGAAGGAGGCCCATGGCACGCTCATCAAAATCACGACCGTCCACTGCAGACAAGGCTTGGAGGACAGTTCCTCTGGCGGCAGTAGCCCTACTGTACGGACCCGAGGAATATTTTGCCCAACGAGCGAAGGAACGGCTCCGCAAGCTCTTTGCTGAAGAACACGGGGCCTATGAGCTATCGGTACTTTCAGCTAAAGACTACAAAGCTGGCCAGCTAGGGGTCCTAGCTAGCCCTTCTCTCTTTGACGAGCCCAAAATTATTGAGGTCGAACAGCTTGCACAGATGAACGACCTCTTCTTGACCGATATGTTGGCCTACTGCCAGACTCCGCAGGCTTCAACCCTGACTATCCTTCACCACAGCGGGGGAAACCGCGGAAAGAAACTCTTAGACACCATCCGTGCTAACAGGAATTACCCAGTAGTTGAGTGCAAATCTCTCAAGAACGAACGTGACCGTGTAGATTTTGTGATTTATGAGTTTAGGGAAGCTGGTCGGCGTATTGACCCCCTTGCCGCCTCCACCTTGGCAGCTGCTTCCAGCGATATAGCTGAGCTGGCATCGGCGGCTCGACAGCTGGCCTCCGATGAACCCGGTGAGATTACCCTGGAGACTATCAACAGATACTTCGGAGGCCGAACCGAGGTCACAGCCTTTAAGGTGGCCGATGCTGCTATTGCCGGTAACAGCAGGGAAGCCATCAAGCTTGTCCGCCAGGCTATGGACACCGGAAGTGACCCTATCCCACTGCTCGGTGCCTTGGCCGCCCGTATCCGTAATATCGCCAAGGTTCACGGGGTACCTGGGAGCGCTAACCAGCTCGCAAGTGAGCTCAAGATGATCCCCTGGCAGGTCGAGGCCGCGCAACGTGATGCACGCAGGTATTCTCCGGCTGACCTTGCGCAGATTCTAGCTCTTCTGGCTGATACCGATGCCCAGCTCAAGGGTGAGAACCTTGATCCGCTCTACCCGCTGGAAAAAGCTGTCCTTGCTATTGCACAGACGGCACAGAGCCGGTAATAGGTCCTGGCAAAAATATCCCTGGCATGCACAAAGCCCCACATACCCTAAGGGTGTGTGGGGCTTTATGTCACTTCGCTCTTAGACGCCGACTAGAGGGGCCGGAACCAGAACTTAGGAAAGCTTGTTTACCAGAACAGCAAGGCCTGACTTCTTGTTTGCAGCGTTCTTCTTGTGAAGAACACCCTTTGAAACAGCCTTGTCAAGCTTGCGGTTTGCGGTACGAAGAGCGTCAGTTGCTGCTTCAACATTCTGAGCTTCAACTGCCTCGGTGACCTTACGGATGGAGGTCTTGAGATCGGACTTGATTGCGTTGTTGCGCAGGCGAGCCTTCTCGTTGGTGAGGATACGCTTCTTCTGGGACTTAATATTAGCCACGATTAAAAACTTTCTGTTTTTGTCTAATTGGTCGGTGAGGGCTGTGCTGACCGGTCATCGACTGAGCGGCGTGGGGATGCCTATGGCAACCAGTCAGCAGTGCCCGATGACCATCGGACACACAAGCATTAACTTTATCAGTTTATTGGCTCTGTGTGGCGGAGATTAAGGCAACACTTATGCACCTGCCCTGAAGATAGTTCAGCGTTGGTTGTAGGCCTGAACAACCAGGTCGAAGGTTGCCCTATCCATAGTGGCGCCTTCACGACGAAGACCCCTGGGGTTGAGCTGGATGACCCGGTTGAGCTTGACCTCGGAGGGGCGGCCTTCCTTATCCCATGCGCCGCTACCGATATCGAGATAGTTGGGGTCGGTGGTTGCGGCGTTGGTGTGGTCCTTACTGGTCAGCATGAGACCTAGCAGGTAGTTGCCGCTCTTCCCGATAATCAGAAGCGGGCGGTCCTTTCCCTGGGTGTAGTCTTCTTCGAAAGGCACCCAGGCCCATACAACTTCACCGGGGTCAGCTTCACCATCGGGGTTAGGGGAGTAGTCGAAAGTTACAGTTCCGAAGTAATCGCCGGGGTAGCCGCCGGTTTCCCAGCTACCAGTGTTTGAGCTGGTAGCAGGGGGCGGCGTTGTACCGGTTGCGTAAGGGTTTGAGGGGACTCCCGGCGACTGGCCTTGAGTGCTCTCTGCCGGTCTCTGCTGAGCTGGCTCAGTCCCAAAAGTGCCGTAGTCACCCTGGCGTTTGGTTTCTCGCGTGGTTTTTGAGCGGGTGGTCTTCGGGGCTGCGGTACCCTGCTGACGATCCTTCTGGTTCTGGTACTTGTTCCATTCGCGCATAAGCTTCTGGCCGATGCTGAGCGCCTGGTTGATGGTTCTCAAATTGATCTTCATGGTCACTACAATAAACGCTTATGAGCGGCGCGCGAGCAGACACGCACGCGTGAAGTGTGAGAAACTGGTTAACTGATTTCTATCGTCAGAGACTTCCCTGTGAGCTTCTGCAAGCTACTGTGAGTCGTGAAAGGACCAAACCCACGTGTCACCCTTGGCGACCAACCCACCTAAGCCCGCGGCTACTGATCCCTCCATCATCCGCAATTTCTGCATTATCGCGCATATCGACCACGGTAAATCGACCCTGGCCGACCGCATGTTGCAGGCTACCGGGGTTGTTACCCCGCGTGAGATGAAAGCTCAGTATCTTGACCGCATGGATATCGAGCGTGAGCGCGGTATCACCATTAAGTCCCAGGCTGTTCGTATGCCTTGGGAAGTCAAGGGCGTTAACTACGCTCTGAACATGATTGACACACCCGGCCACGTGGACTTCACCTATGAGGTTTCACGCTCTCTGGCAGCATGTGAAGGCGCTTTGCTTCTGGTTGATGCGGCTCAGGGTATTGAGGCCCAGACCCTGGCTAATCTCTACCTAGCCATGGAAAACGATTTGGCTATTATCCCGGTCCTCAACAAGATTGATCTGCCAGCGGCACAGCCCGATAAATATGCAGAGGAGCTAGCTCATCTGATTGGAGTTGAGCCCGATGAGGTTTTGCGTGTTTCCGGTAAGACCGGTGAGGGTGTGCCCGAACTTCTAGACCGTATTGTGGAGCTCCTGCCTGCACCTAAGGGGGAGCAGGATGCTCCCGCCCGCGCCATGATTTTCGACTCCGTATACGACTCTTACCGCGGCGTTGTCACCTATGTTCGTGTAGTTGATGGTAAGCTCACCCCGCGTCAAAAAATCAAGATGATGTCCACGGGCGCGGAGCATGACCTGCTCGAAATTGGTGTGATTTCGCCCGAACCTAAACCCACCGACGGACTGGGCATGGGCGAAGTGGGCTACCTGATTACCGGTGTAAAAGACGTCCGTCTCTCCCGCGTGGGTGATACCGTGACAAGTTCGCATCTGCCTGCCAGTGAGGAGCTGGGAGGTTACCAGGACCCCAAGCCTATGGTGTTCTCTGGCTTGTTCCCCATTGACGGCTCCGACTACCCGGCCCTGCGCGATGCCCTGGAAAAGCTCCAGCTCAACGATGCTGCCCTGATCTGGGAGCCTGAGACTTCAGCGGCACTAGGCTTTGGCTTCCGCTGCGGCTTCCTGGGGCTGCTCCACCTTGAGATTGTTCGTGAACGTCTTGAGCGGGAGTTCAACCTGGACCTTATCTCCACCGCTCCCAACGTTATCTACGATGTTGTGGGCGAAGATGGAGTTTCCCAGCGGGTGACCAACCCCAGTGAGTTCCCCGAAGGCAAGGTAGCCATCATCAAGGAACCCATGGTCGCCTGCACCATCATCGCTCCCAACGAGTTTGTGGGTGCCATTATGGAGTTGTGTCAGTCCCGTCGCGGTTCCATGGGGGGCATGGATTATCTCTCCCAGGACCGTGTGGAGCTCCGTTATCGTCTGCCACTGGCTGAGATTGTCTTTGACTTCTTTGACCAGCTCAAGAGCAAGACCCGTGGCTACGCTTCACTGGACTGGAAATTTGACGGCGAAGAAGAGGCCGACCTGGTCAAGGTTGACATCTTGCTCCAGGGTGAAAAGGTCGACGCTTTCTCTGCTATCACTCACCGTGATAAGGCATACTCCTACGGTGTCATGATGACCGGTAAACTGCGTGAGCTGATTCCTCGCCAGCAGTTCGAGGTACCTATCCAGGCTGCCATCGGGTCACGCATTATTGCCCGTGAGAATATCCGCGCTATGCGTAAGGATGTCCTTTCTAAGTGCTACGGTGGCGATATTTCGCGTAAGCGTAAGCTCCTTGAGAAGCAGAAGGAAGGCAAGAAACGTATGAAGATGGTGGGCCGCGTTGAGGTTCCCCAGGAAGCCTTCATTGCGGCGCTCTCATCGGGTGAAGAGTCTAAGGACAAGTCAAAGAAATAATGCCGGCTCAGCCTTTAGGCCAACCTGCACCCTTGGACGGCAGAATCCCATTTGATTCTGCCGCCAGTTTGCAGGAACGCGATTTTAGTTTGTATGTGCATGTTCCTTTCTGTTCTGTGCGCTGTGGTTACTGCGATTTCAACACCTACGCAACCGAAGATTTCGGTGACGGCGTTGGGTTAGGCAGTTATGCTGACGATGCTATTGCTGAGCTTGAGTTTGCTCAGCGGGTTCTGCGAGAGTCAGGAGCACCGGAGCGTAAGCTCTACTCTGTCTTCTTTGGGGGTGGGACTCCGACCAAATTGCCGGCTGCTGATTTAGTCCGGATTCTGGCGAAAGCCATAAATCTATTTGGCTTGGAGAAGGGGGCGGAGGTTACCACGGAGGCCAACCCCGACTCTGTGACCCGCGATGACCTGTTTACGCTCAGAGCCGGTGGCTTTACCAGGGTATCCTTTGGCATGCAGTCCGTGGTGCCTGATGTCCTTGCAGTGCTTGACCGCACGCACACACCGGCTAATGTTCCTAAGGTAGTGGCTTGGGCCCGCGAGGCTGGTTTACAGGTTTCCCTTGATCTGATCTACGGCGCTCCGGGGGAGAGTCTAGAGCAGTGGGAGCAGACCGTGCGAGCGGCAGTTTCTTATGGGCCTGACCATATCTCGGCCTACTCCCTGATTGTGGAGGAGGGGACTAAACTTGCCGCGCAAATTCGTAGGGGTGAGTTCGCTATGCCCGATGAAGATGCTATGGCCGATAAGTATCTTCTTGCTGAAGCAATCTTCGATGAAGAAGGCTACCACTGGTATGAGGTATCCAACTACGCTAAGTCGCCGGAGTTTAGGAGCCGCCACAACTACGCCTACTGGCGCAACCAGGACTGGTGGGGGGTTGGTCCCGGTGCTCATTCACATGTGGATGGGACTCGCTGGTGGAACCTCAAGCACCCAGTTCCCTACACCACAAGGGTCAGGCAAGGTCTAAGCCCCGCAGCGGCCCGCGAGGTCTTAAGTCAAGAAACGCGACGGTTTGAAGACATCATGCTCATGCTTCGCGTCATCGACGGATTACCTGTGAGCCGGCTGGTGGAGGGCCGGCAGGGCACCGATATCGCTTCGTCCCTCGACTGGCTTATAGGTCAAGGGCTGATTGATGAGCAGGCCCTTGCTGACGGTCGGGTCAGACTCACTCTGCAGGGTCGGCTCTTAGGCGATGCCGTGACCAGGGAGCTACTACCCGACCTGAACTAAAGAAAACTGGGCCTCATACCTGCATAAGGTAGGGGCCCAGAACTTTTAGATTAGCAGAGGCTACTTTTTACGGCTCAAAATCTTAGTAAAAAGGAAAGTGTTGAACTTGTACTGGTAGGGGTTACCGCGAGTTACCACAATGCCGGCAATAAGTGCTGAGAAAGCCAGGTAGGTCCAGGTCAGAGCTGCTACAAGTCCGAAGAACCAGCCGATAGCGGGGATGTTACTCAGAATAATTCCCAGAGCCAAAACGATGGTGGGAAGCAGGGTGAAGTCGAGCGCCTCACGTGATTCCTGCTCAGTGAAAGGACCGCGACCCCGGTAGAGGTAGTAGATAACAGCGGAGGGGATACAGCCGAGTACACCACCGAAGTGGGCAGCAGTCGCTATGTTGCGGTCAGCATTAACGGACAGGTGCGATGCCGTTGCTGAGGACCCCTTGTAGGTGGTGGTCGATGGAGAAGTTGCAGTCTTCAAGAAGGTTTCTCTTTGGTCTTGGGTGGATACGAGTGATGGCACGATGCCAAGTTCATGCCTCAGACAAGTCTAGTCAATAGCTTGTGTACAAGGTATAGGTATAAGTGACTTTTTGTCTTGTGAGCGCACGATATTTATCACATTATTTACCGAGAAAGTTTAGCTTTCAAGAGTCACAAAATCTATGAGTTGTTCTACTGGGCCAAGCAGAGCCGGCTCAAGGTCGGTATAGGTATCAACGCGCTTTAGGATTGAGTCCCATCCGGCTCGAATATCTTCGGGTCTGGCGTAAGGCCGGTTGAGTCGGCGAAGGATTCCCTGCTTCCATTCTTCGCTGCGGGGGATTACGGGCCATTTCTCGATTCCAAGAACGCCGGGTTTAACTGCCTGCCAAATATCGACAAAGGGGTGCCCCATAATCATTACGTTCCCGCGAGCGCCGGGGGTTTTCAGCGCGGCTTCGGCTATACGGCTTTCTTTAGACCCGGTAATCAGGTGGTCCACTAGAATCCCAAGTTTTCGGTGGGGCGCTGGTGCGAACTCCCTAATGGCACTGGCTACATCATCAAGACCGTGGAGGGGTTCGACCACAATCCCTTCGACACGCAGGTCGTGCCCCCACACTTTCTCAATCAGTTCAGCGTCGTGGATACCTTCGACCCAAATTCGGCTGGCACGGGCAGTCCTAGCGGGGGCATTATCCAAGGCGACAGAACCGGATCGGGAAATCTGCTTGGTGGGCTTAGCCTGTTGCGGCTCAGGAGCAACAAGGTTGACCGGTCGACCTTCAAGGAGGAAGCCGGGGCCCAAGGGGAATTGCTTGACCCGCCCATGCCGATCCTCAAGACCTACCATATGGTTACTGCCAACAGAGCGGAGCGAAACAGCTGCACCCACAAAACCGCTCACCATATCTTCGAGAACCAGCCCCGGTTTGAGCACCACGCGGGGTAATTGGGAATGTTTGTGGGCGCTCAGATCAGCTGACCCCCACGAAGCGCGATAATCCATTAAACTCCTTGAAAACACGGCCAAGTGCCTTAGCCATCAGCGTACTGAATTCTGATTCTAGTGCAGTGGTATTAGAGTTAACGGGTAACTTAGCACTCTGGTATCCCCAGTGCTAAAAACCCTTAAAGCTCACATCATCAGGAGGTGAAATGGACCATCCGCGCAGGCTTCAGGTCTTGCAGGCTATCGTCGAGGAATACGTGCATACTCGGGAGCCGGTTGGTTCAAAGACCCTCATTGAGCGGCGGCAGTTGGGGGTTTCTAGCGCCACGGTGCGCAACGACATGGCCGCTCTGGAAGAACAGGGCCTGATATCGGCACCACATGCCAGTGCGGGCAGAGTGCCCACTGACCTAGGTTACCGGCTTTTCGTTGACCAGATATCGGCTTTGCGACCGCTCTCACCAGGGGAGAAGAGAGCAATCCATACCCTGCTCGATAGCGCCGATAGCGTGGATGACATGATGAAAAGTAGCGTCCAGCTCCTTTCTTCGCTTACTCACCAGGTCGCCATGGTGCAGTATCCGACCGGCCCGACGGTTGCGCTACGGCATGTTGAGCTGGTCTCTTTATCAACATCCACAGTCCTAGTGGTACTGATTACCGATACCGGGCAGGTCACCCAACGAACGGTAGCATGCCCGCATACAGCCGATGAACTAGTCACTATCAAGCAACAGCTTATTGAGGCCTTTTCGGGTCAGCCTCTGTCCCAGGTAGCTCAGGCGCTGGCTCCTCACCCGCGCAGCAAGCTCATGCTCAGCCTCGTCCAAGCAGTTCAGCTACTGGCAGCTCAGGGTGTATCCTCTCAGGTGCTGATAGCGGGAACAGCCTACCTGGCAGAGTCAACCGTTGATTTTCGCGGTAGTATTGCACCTGTACTCGATGCCCTTGAAGAGCAGGTGGTGCTCCTTAAGCTTTTGGCAACTATGGAACACGATGAGCGCGGTTTTGCGGTCAGCATCGGCTCAGAAAACAGGGAGAAATCGCTGGCCGAGACCTCAGTTGTTGCAAGTAGCTACGGCCCTGGAGGAAACGCACACGTTGGTGTTGTAGGGCCAACACGTATGGACTACGCCCGAACCGTCTCAAAGGTGAATGCCGTAGCCCGCTACCTGTCAAAGATTTTGGGGCAGGAGTAAAACAGCTTCTTGCCTCCACATATTTAGTAGTACCCCATGACCCTGAAAGAGAGAACTGTGAGCAGTCACTACGAAACCCTCGGTGTATCGCGCGATGCCAGCCCCGAAGAAATCAAAAAGGCCTACCGCAAGAAAGCCCGCCAGCTGCACCCCGACATTAACCCTTCTGAGGAAGCCGCTGAGGAATTTAAGCGTGTTTCGCTAGCTCACGATGTGCTCTCTGACCCTGAAAAGCGCCGGATTTATGATCAAACCGGTAACGAGAACGGCACAGCCGGCGGCTTTAACGGGGCGGGCGGCTTTGGTGGTTTCCAGGATATCTTTGAGACCTTTTTCAACGCGACTCCGCGCGGGCCGCAGAGCCGGGTTCGTCAGGGGCAGGATGCTCTTATCAACGTCAAGATTGACCTTAAAGACGCTGTCTTTGGCACCAATAAGCCCATCACCGTTGATACCGCTGTGACCTGCGACCTGTGTAAGGGCGAGGGAACCGCTGAGGGTACCCACCCCGAAACCTGTGAAACCTGCCGTGGACAGGGCTACATGCAGCGCCAGGTTCAGTCCATCTTGGGTACTGTCGTTCAGCCTGTTGAGTGCCCCAGCTGCCGTGGCTTTGGAACCGTTATCAAGCACCCCTGCGCCGAGTGCTATGGTGAGGGTCGTGTGCGTGAACGCAAGCCCCTGACCATCAAGATTCCTGCGGGCGTAACCGATGGCGCCCGTATTCGTCTAGCGGGGCAGGGTGAAGCAGGCACCGCCGGCGGACCTAATGGTGACCTCTACGTTGAGCTTCGCGTAGCGGCCGATCCCACTTTCTCACGCGAACGCGATGACCTCATTGCGGCGGTAGGGGTTCCGATGACCGCTGCCGCCTTGGGCACTACCATCACCTTGGAGACTTTCGACGGGCCGCAGGAGATACAGATTCCAGCCGGCACTCAGTCTGGCGATGTCATCACGCTCAAGGGCCTGGGTGTTAACCACCTGCGCGGTGGTGGCCGCGGTGATTTGCGTGTGCAGGTTGAGGTCCGTACCCCTACCCAACTCACCGATGAACAAAAGAACCTGCTTAAGCAGTTCTCGGAGTTGCGCGGAGAAGATCTCAAGATGAGTGAAACCGTGACCCATAAGCAGGGTGGGTTCTTCTCCCGCCTCAAAGACCACCTCAAGTAGGAACTCGTTATGAGCAACGCCGTCTACTACATCTCGCCCGAAGATTTTGAGTCCTTGGTCCCAGGTGCCGCCTACAGTCTCCTAGGCGATGAGGGCCACCACGCCAAGACCGTCAAACGTGCGGAGTTAGGCGAGGGGATCGACCTGGTCAACGGCTTAGGCAACCGGGCCGTCACAAGGGTGGAGGGCACAGTAGACGGCGGTTTGCTGCTAACGGTTCAGTCGCTGGCGCTCGATGAGCTAGGTATTTCGATCTACCTGGTTCAGGCTCTGGCCAAGGGCGACCGAGATATCCAGGCTATTGAGATGGCCACCGAGCTAGGCGCTCACGGTATCGTACCGTGGAGTGCCGACCGCTCAATTGTTCGTTGGAAGATGGAGCGGGCAGCAAAAGCACATGCCAAGTGGCAGAACACGGTCAAAGCCGCAGCCAAGCAGTCTAGGCGGGCACTGCTCCCGCCTGTCTATCAGCTCCACAGCACGGCTGATCTGGCCGATTTGGCCCAGGAATTGGGGGAGCGGGCGCTCTTTCTACTTCTGCATGAGCAGGCAAACTACCGACTTTCACAGGCTTTGGCAGAGCACCTTAGCCCGGATGTTGAGGAGGTCTATTTTGTGGTGGGGCCGGAGGGTGGGATTAGCCCTCGGGAGCTTGAGATCTTGGAACAAGCCGGCGCACACACCGTATTGCTTGGCCCCGAGGTGCTCCGTAGCTCAACAGCCGGAGCTGCCGCTATTTCGGCACTGAATCTTGCCCTGGGTCGCTGGTAAAGAGTTCATTGCCAGCTTTCAAGAGATCTACCTTGAGTTGGCGAACTGTTCAATATCACGAACTGTTCAATATCACTCTGCGCAAAACCCGTTTTTTCTTCAAATAGTGCGGGTAAAGTAAACCCTGAGCACTACCCCCTGTTCGCTACTGCAATGAGGAGCTCTGAAGGCCCAGCTGGGCACTTATGACTACATCAGTACAATCTACGAGCCGGCCGCTTTCAGTAGCCCGGACTTTCTCTTTCAAATCCATCGCAGAAATGGTGGCAGTTCTTGGCCCCCACGACGGTAATATCGGGCTGGTTGAACAGACTTTCCCCGGCCTAAGGATTCGGCCTAAGGGCCTGGACGTCGTGGTTACCGGACCTTCAGAGACCGTGGCGACAACCGTCCGATTGCTTGCGGAACTCACTCTTTTGGTGGAGAACGATACGCAGGTCACCGCCGAGGTTGTCAAACGGATAATGTCCATGATGACTGCCAGCCTGAACCACCCGGCAACCGCTATGAGCCAAAATATTCTAAGTTCTCGCGGCAAAAATATTCGACCCAAAACCATTAACCAGAAGAGCTATGTTGATGCCATTGACGCCAACACCGTTGTGTTTGGTATCGGCCCTGCGGGTACAGGCAAAACCTATTTAGCCATGGCTAAGGCGGTGCAGGCCCTTCAATCCAAGGAAGTCAACCGTATTATTCTGACTCGACCGGCTGTTGAAGCAGGCGAGCGTTTGGGGTTCTTACCCGGTACCCTCAACGATAAGATTGACCCCTATCTGCGCCCTCTCTACGACGCGCTCCATGACATGATCGATCCTGAGTCTATTCCCAGGCTGATGGAAGCCGGCACCATTGAGGTTGCTCCTCTGGCCTATATGCGTGGACGCACCTTGAACGACGCATTTATTATTCTGGACGAGGCTCAGAACACCACGGTGGAGCAGATGAAGATGTTCCTGACCCGTCTGGGCTTTGGCTCAAAGATGGTGATTACCGGCGACGTCACCCAGATCGACCTTCCGGGCGGTCAGGCTTCTGGCCTCAAGCAGGTTCGGCAGATTCTAGAGGGTATTGATGATATCCACCTTGCAGTGCTTGAGGCAGAAGACGTCGTTCGTCATAGCCTCGTATCCGATATCGTCAATGCCTATGATAAGTGGGATCAGGCAAAGTCCTCTATGGAGCGCCGCCGCAATCGTAAGGTTAAACGTCAGACCATAGAAGCTGCAGCCGAAAAGCTATTGGCTAAATCCGGTATTGAGGTGTCAGAGCAAGAAGATGGTACAAACCAGTGAACCTAGAATTTGAAATTGAGGAGCTGGATAGCTCAGCAAGTGATTTTGACCGGGAGTCTTTCGCAGCAGTAGATATTGCGACTATTGAAGGCCTGGTGGCCCACGTTTTTTCGAGCATGCACTTGGCACCCGATACAGAGCTTTCGATTGCAGTAGTGGGGGAATCGGAGATGGAGCGCATCCACCTGGACTGGATGGATCTACCGGGCTCAACCGATGTCATGAGCTTCCCTATGGACGAGCTCACCCCGGGTACCCCTGAACAGCCTTCTTCTGGGGTTCTGGGCGATATCGTACTCTGCCCGCCGGTAGCAGCTCGTCAGGGCGCTGACGCTGGCCACAGCACCCTCGATGAGCTGTGTCTACTCACCACCCACGGCATTCTGCACTGTCTGGGCTATGACCATGCTACTGCCGAGGAAGAAGCTGAAATGTTCGGGATTCAGCGTTCCTTGCTGGAAGATTTCTTAGGTCGCCCAGCTCCTGTTGAGACGAGGCATTAAACCGTGGTAGGTCTTATCCTTCTTCTTTTTGCTGTCTTGTTGCTAGTCTTACTGGGCTATCTCTTTACCGCTGTTGAATCCTCTTACACCTACCTTCCTCGGTCCGAGGCCCAAGGTTTAGCTGAAGAATCGGGCAAGGAAAGTATTAGGGCAGTACTGGCAGACCCTGAGCCTTACTTCAGATCCTTGCGTATCTGGCGCGTGCTAGCTGAAGTTGCCTCGATTATTTGCTTCTACCTGCTAGCCCATGACCTTTTTGAACGCACCTGGGTCAGTGTAATAGCCACACTTCTGGTGATGACGGTTCTGGTCTTTGTCTTCTTTGGTGTAGCTCCGCGTCTGGTAGGGCGCACTAAGCACGTTCAGGTTTTCTCGGCTATGGCGGGGACTGTCTACGCACTGGGCGTTCTAACCCGCCCCTTCTCATCTATTCTGACGAAGCTCTCTCGTAAGTTCAGCCCCAGGGATTCTGAGCGGGTTACGGGCATCTTTACCGAAGACGAAATCCTCGAGTTCGTTGATAGGGCTAGCTCTTCTGAGGCTATCGAGGACGATGAAGCCGAGATGGTTCAGTCCATTTTCGAGCTTGACGAAACCAGGATTCGCTCCATCATGGTACCCCGTGCCGACATGGTAACCGTTGATGTTGACCAGAGCATTGACCAGTCGCTCTCTCTCTTTTTACGATCGGGCTACTCACGTATTCCGGTACTTGGGGAATCTTTTGACGATGTACGAGGCATGCTCTATCTCAAGGACGTTGTTGCCGCGACACGGACTGGCACTCAGGGTTCCCAGCCAGCGAAAATAGCGGAGCTGATGCGCCCGGTGCGTTATGAACCAGAATCTAAACGGGTCATGGACCTACTGAAAGAAATGCAACGCGAATCAACCCACATTGCCGTCGTTGTCGATGAGTACGGTGGCACAGCTGGTCTTGTGACATTAGAAGACCTGATCGAAGAGCTTGTTGGAGATATTTCCGATGAGTACGACAACGACAAAGCAGAGGTTTCTGTTCAGGAAGACGGCACTTTCAAGATTAGCTCCCGTCTGAGCACCTGGGAGCTCGGGGAGATCTTTGGTATTGAGCTAGAAGACGACGACGTTGATACGGTAGGCGGCTTGCTCGCTAAGCATTTGGGTCGGGTGCCGATTATTGGTAGTGAGGTTCTTGTGGAGGGTATCCACATTCGAGCTATTGGTTCCCGCGGCCGCCGCAACAAGGTGGGCACCCTACAGGTCTGGGTAAGCCCAGATACTGATACTGAACCAGAAGACGAGCACAGCCATTAGTTCCGCACACGTCACTTTTATGATGGGGCCTACCCTCTAGGGTAGGCCCCAGGGTTTATGATGGAACTCTCTTTTATCAGCCGGTGGGGTGGACGGGAGGTAGTTTCGCAACTGGCGGGTGCTAGCTACCTGTAAAGTGATGGGTAGATATTTTTTCACTACTTTTTGGAGCTATTGAGTGGATTTTGCAGCCTTTCCCGAGGATTACACCGCAGGCTTTGCCGTTTTGGTAGGTCGACCTAATGCCGGTAAATCGACACTGACTAATGCTTTAGTGGGCCAGAAGGTTGCGATTACCTCAAATCGCCCGCAAACTACTCGCCACACGATTCGCGGTATTGTTCACCGTGAGGATTTTCAACTGGTGCTGGTAGACACTCCCGGTTTGCACCGCCCTCGTACACTTTTGGGTGAACGGCTCAATGACCTGGTAGCTCAGACTCTCTCTGAGGTCGATGTAATCGGTTTCTGTATTCCTGCGGACGAGAAGATTGGCCCGGGTGACCGTTACATTGCTCAGCAGCTTGCGGCTTCGGGCAATAAACCGATTGTTGCGATTGTGACTAAGGCAGATAAGGTTTCTCACGAGCAACTGACCGAGCAGCTTCTTGCGGTGTCAGCCCTGGGCGATGAAATCATGAGTGCAGAGCGAGCCGCTCGACAGCAGCGCCGCCAACGCCAGGAAGCCAAGCAGAAGGGCGAAGAGCTCGCCTTCCGTAAGGGTAGTGGCCCTGCGGCCAAACGGAATAAAGGCCAGGTTCAGCAGGCTACTGTTATTGACGGTCAGGGGGGCTGGGCAGATATTATCCCCGTCTCTGCCGTTAAGGATTACCAGGTTGATGAAGTTGCCAGGCTTCTTTCTTCTTACCTTCCCAGTTCGCCTCCGCTCTACCCCACCGGGGAACTGACCGATGAACCTGAGGCAACACTGGTTGCCGAGCTGGTGCGTGAGGCCGCGCTCGAGGGTGTGCAGGACGAACTGCCGCACTCTGTTGCTGTCACTGTTGAAGAGATGGAGCTACGTGAGGGGCGTAGCGAAGATAATGCCCTGCTCGATATTCACGTTAACCTTTATGTTGAGCGTGATTCTCAGAAGGGCATCATTATTGGCAAGCGTGGAGCACGGCTCAAAGAAATTGGGCAAAAAGCTCGACACAATATTGAGGCACTTCTAGGGACCAAGGTCTACCTATCGGTCCATGTCAAGGTGGCAAAAGACTGGCAGCGCGATCCCAGGGCACTCGGGAAGCTGGGTTTTTAGTACTAAAAGCCGCTTAAATCAAAAGAATCTTCCCAGCTTGATTGTTTATCCTGGTGCAGGCAAAGTAGCAGGACGAGCCCAGTATTGATGAATCGGAGTAACTGAATGGCGCCTCAGGGTACCCCCAACCAGCGAATTGTTGAGCCACTTGGCCGACATATGGCGAATCAGCCGATTAAATCCCGGCAGCTCCAGTGGATTGCTTTATCGTGTGTGGCCTTGCTGACTATGGTGGTTGCTTTCAGCGGGTTTGCGCTATTGCGTTTACGCAGCAACGTCCATACCGCTGAAATCAATATCGGTGAGCTCTCTAGCAACCTTGCGAGCGGTCCCCTTGATATTTTGATTATCGGTTCTGATACTCGTAGCGGCGCTAACGGAGCTTACGGTTCTGCCGAGGACCTTGAAGCCGGTGCTCGTTCCGATGTCATGATGCTGGTTCAGGTGAGCGAAGACCGCTCAGCGGTGAACGTGATTTCCTTGCCGCGTGACCTCATGGTTGATATCCCCAAGTGCACCGATGCAACCACGGGGGAAGTCTACCCCGCCACCTCTGATACCCAGATTAATGAGTCTCTCGAACGGGGCGGACCGGGGTGTACCGTTGCTACCATCAGCAACCTCACCGGTGTGGCCATTGATCACTTTATGCTGGTTGATTTCAATGCCGTTAAAGCGCTTTCAAGTGTTGTGGGTGGGGTTGAGGTATGCGTTTCCGAGCCGATTGACGATACTTACAGCGGCCTCAAACTTCCTGCCGGTACATCAAGTGTTGAGGGGGAGCAGGCTCTTGCTTTCCTTCGCTCTCGTCACGGCTTTGGTGACGGCAGCGATACAGCGCGTATTAAGGCCCAGCAGAGCTTCCTGGCATCTTTGCTACGGAAGGTACAGTCCGAGGGGACTCTCTCTAACCCCGCCATGCTTCTTAGAATTGCCGAGGCTATCACCCAGAACGTAACGGTCGACACTGAACTTACTAAGCTTGGTAATCTTGTGGGTATTGGCTCAATCTTTTCGTCGGTGGACTTAAGCAAGGTTGTTTTTGCCACGGTTCCTCATGAGCCCTACATCTACGATGAGAATAAGTTGCAGCTATCGAGTGAGGCAGAGGCTTTCTTCACCAAGCTACAGAAAGACCAGTCGCTTGTTGAGCCTTCTGCCTCACCCAGTGCACCTGCGGAGGAGCCTTCCACCAGCACGGCTCAAGAGCTGAATTATGCTCTTGACGTTACGTTCACCAACGCCAGTGGGGTCACAGGGCGAGCCAATAAACTGGCTTCTATCACCAAGGATGCTGGTTTCTCGGCCGTCACAACTCAGGATGAGGCTACCATCTACCCTGCGTCTACGGTTTACTACCCCTACGGCTACGAAGCAGAAGCACAGCTGATTGCTGACCTCTATGGAATCACGGCGGTAACCCCTTCAAGCCTGCATACCGGTATTGAGGTAGTGCTCGGTTCTGATTTAGCCTCCGAAGATAAGCTTCAAACTACTCAGGCAAAAATTGCTGGGGGAGCCAGCGGCCAGACCGCCGATCAGGTCACCTGCCAGCAGGCATTTAGTTACTAGGTCTGGTAGTTTTCTTAAGCCCGGCTTGATTGCCCCACTACGGGCCTCAAGCCGGGCTTTTTTAGACGGCTCTTTCCTGCTGTGGGCGCCTTGACCTGCCGCTAGCCCAGATAGTGAACATAGAGGTTGGATTTTCCCGGTTGGCGTTGACCAACGTGGTACCGTGGCACTATGCGTGAGATGACACGGCGACTGCTTATCTGCCGTAGCGAAGTGCCCCGGGTTTAGCTTCGCTACGGGTATTCGCTACCCGGTGCCAATTTTCTCACCTCATCTGTAAGGGTCATAGCTATGAAAAATTTCCAGAAACCATCGTCCATGCCGGTGCACAAGTACCTGCCTTTCGACCAGCAAATTCATGTTTCTCTTCCCGATCGCACATGGCCGGAAAAGAAGATAAGGAAGGCCCCCCGGTGGTGCGCGGTTGACCTGCGTGACGGCAACCAGGCCCTGATTGACCCCATGGATACTGAGCGTAAGCTGGCTATGTTTAAGCTGCTGGTCCGCATGGGCTACAAGGAAATTGAGGTAGGTTTCCCATCTGCCTCCGCTACCGACTTTAATTTTGTCCGTACCCTCATCGAGGACGGCCATATCCCCAATGACGTCACCATTCAGGTTCTGGTTCAGTGCCGTGAGCACCTGATTCAAAAGACTTTTGAGGCGATTGACGGTGCTCCCAAGGCTATCGTTCACTTCTACAACTCGACTTCAGTCCTCCAGCGTCGGGTAGTTTTTAACCAGGACCAGGACGGAATCCTGGACATTGCGCTCACGGGAGCCCGTTTGTGCAAGAAATATGAAGAGCAGCTTGTACACGATACCAAGGTGACCTATGAGTACTCACCGGAGTCTTTCACCGGCACTGAACTCGAGTTCGCTGTTCGGGTCTGCAACGCTGTGACCGACGAACTGGGCATCGGCCAAGGCCGCGAAGTTATTATCAATCTTCCTGCTACGGTTGAGATGGCAACTCCCAATATTTACGCTGACTCTGTTGAATGGGTCAGCCGCAACCTGACCAACCGTGAGCACGTCATTTTGTCATTGCACCCCCACAATGACCGTGGAACCGGTGTCGCAGCGGCTGAACTGGGTTACCTAGCTGGTGCGGATCGTATCGAGGGGTGCCTCTTTGGTAATGGCGAGCGCACCGGTAACGTCGATTTGATTACCCTGGGTCTGAACATGTACACCCAGGGCGTTAACCCGGAGATTGATTTTTCGGACATTGACGAGATTAGGCGGACCGTCGAGTACTGTAACCAGTTGCCGGTTCATGAGCGCTCTCCCTACGGCGGCGATTTGGTCTTCACTGCTTTCTCTGGCTCGCATCAGGATGCCATCAAAAAGGGATTTGAGCGCATGGAAAAGGATGCCGCTGAACAGGGCAAGAGCCTTGACGAGCTCGTGTGGGCGGTTCCTTATCTTCCCATTGATCCTAAAGACCTTGGGCGCTCCTACGAAGCTGTTATCCGTGTGAATTCTCAGTCAGGTAAGGGTGGTGTTGCTTATCTGCTCAAGAAGGACTTTGGCCTGGACCTCCCCAAGCGTGCCCAGCAGGAGTTCTCGGCGGTTGTCCAGGCTAAAACCGATGCCCAGGGCGGGGAAGTTGCTAGCAAGGCTCTGTGGGATATCTTCGCAGATGAGTACCTTCCTAATCAGAAGGCGGAATCTCGATGGGGTAAGTACCGCATCGAGTCTCTGTCCATTGATTCTGAGGAACACGGCGAGACCACCATGCGGGTTGGTCTAAACATTAACGGTCATACCTACAACCGTGTCGCTCAGGGTAGCGGCCCCATCGAAGCACTGCAGTCGATTCTGGCCAAGGAGGGCGTCGATGTCCGCGTCATGGATTACTCGGAGCATACCCTCGGCTCGGCCGCAAATGCGCAGGCTGCCTCGTATATCGAAGCGGCCGTGGGTAGCCGAGTTCTGTGGGGTATCGGTATTGATAATTCAACAACTCGGGCGTCGCTGAAGGCAATGGTTTCTGCTGTCAACCGTGCTTTGCGTGACTCTGAGTAAGGAGTAATTCTAAGTCGGGGTGGGCTGATTTTGCTCACCCCGGCTCTTATGTCAAGCCTCTTGTGATGCACATTCCCCAGCACCAATCAGGGCATATGGGGTGCGGTTATGCCACAATGGGAGTGTGAATTCAGCGCTATCAAGGAAAAAGACCATTCGTGATAGCGCTATCGTTTTACGTACCCAAGATTTGGGGGAGTACGACCGGATCATTATCTTAGCGACCAGGCAT